>JABSRF010000494.1 GCA_013215275.1 Oligoflexales bacterium
ATTTTTTTCAAGTACAATTTTTCTTTGAATTTTGGACGGCAAGATTAATTTTGCATTTTCTTATTGAATTCAAGTCGTGTTTGTATTCAATCATTTGCAAGTACCTCTGCTGAGGTGAGGTTTAGTATATTTGATTCCTACAATGCTCATACCCACGCATTACTTCAATGCTCGGACCTAATCTTAAATACGCCAGAAAATTTATTGGGCCACATCCCCAAAGAATTAAAACTTTCTCCCTTTGGTTTGACCCTACTCCCAATGGGTTGGCCAAGCTCTTACACCACCCCTATGGCATTGGTCGCGTGGATTAAAGCACATCAGGACCAAAGTTCCGAAGCCGAGATGCTGGACTATTTTCTGGATGGGAATGCTTTAAGGGTAGACCTAAGAGCAGCAAAATAGCCTTTTTAAAGTCTTTCCCTGAAGTTTCTCCTAAATCCTTGCGTTTTTTCTTCACAGCTTTCTATACCAAGGGCCTCTTTACTATCCATCTTTCTATTTTTATACAGATTTATGAAGTTTTTATAAATAAACGATAAATATCTGTGGTAGAATGCAGAATATGGTGCTAGCCTTTGAGAAAGGTTTTTTATCTATCGCACGGTCAATATTCCATTCCATGAGGAAATACAGTTCCTGTGAAACAACATCCAATAAGCATTGTAAGAACCACCACTATATTGATGATCATTTTTACCGTTCACAGATTGGCAACCTTTGGTTTTTTGAATCAACAAATCGAAAAGTTCAGTGTTATTCAAAGTTTTTTGGCATTTCTGACTGGATTTTTTAGTGATATTTGGACATCGGTACTCGGAGCTGTTTTTATATCATTGCTAGAGTATCTACTGCTAATGTTGAAACAATACAAGATAAGGGTTTGGTTTCGTAGAGGTTTTCTTGGTGCTATAGCAATTTTAGCTGGACTTCACTGTGGCTATGTATCATTTTTTCATTTTCAATTCATCCCATCTCACCTTCCGTACTTTTATGACACGACTTTTCTAAAAGGCAACTTTGGTTCTGCACTTGATTTTTTGGTGATTGCTAGCCTGCTCTTTAACTTTTTCAGTTGGTATACGGTCGACAGGTTTTTCAAAAAAATTCGACTCAATCGCAAGAAAGAATGGACCTCTGGGTTCATAATTATATTGCTGGGAATCGGCCTTCATACCTTGCACAATCGCTATAAGATTCAATGGTTTGTGCCCGAAACTCTCCAATTTAATTTTCTGGAGGGATTTATCATCAAACTGACTAAGAAAGTGGGTATTCCGCCATTAAGCAAAGAAGATTTGAGAACCCTACAAAGCCGTTATGGCAATGCCTCTCAAACAGACCAGAAAATTTCACAGATCATTATCAAAGAGCAATTAAGGGATGAAATCTCAAATATATTGCCAATAGGGCAACAACTGAAGAATAATTTCATTAACCTGAGAATGAATGGAAAAAAACCGCTCATTATTGTCTACTTAATGGAGTCAGCACGCTATTATGATATGGGTGCTTATGGCAATAAACTGGAGTCCATAAGCCCTCAATTTGATGCCCTAGCTTCTACCGGAATCTTGTTTCACAAAGTTTGGTCAGTTAGTAATGTCACTAGAGGTGGTCAAGAAGCTGTGTGGTGTGGGTACCTTAGTGCCATAGACCGATCGCTCATGAAGGAACGGCAGGATATTGAGTATAAGTGTCTTACCGATTTTCCTGAATCTGGAGCGAGTTTTTGGCATCATGGTGGTGAAGGACGATTTGACAACCAACAGTGGTTTTGGGAAAAGCACCATGTGAAATCAACAATGAGTCTATCTCAGCTACCGAAAACTCTGCCCAAAACTGGCTGGGGTACCGGTGACCTTAGCTTGGCACATTATTCAAGCAAAGCAATTGCATCCCTCGCAAAATCAACCCAACAAGATGTCATTACAGGGATGGTCCTCACTGTTAGTAACCATATTCCTTGGGAACTACCTGCGGATGCCCCCTCAAAAGTGAATGACTATGCCTTCAAAGGACTCCACCCCAGCGAAAAAACAGTTTACTATGCAGACCACGCTTTAGGTGCTTTTGTTGCGGAGCTGAAAGAAAAGTCGCTTTGGGATCGAAGCATCGTTATTGTCACAGGAGATCATGGGATCAGGTCGACAGCTTTGAATCCTAATTTTACCAATATCCTTCCAGATGAATTGAATAGTAGGGTGCCCCTTTTGATAACAGGGGGTGTAGCTGAGGCCACTGCCAAGTCTTTTTCTTCGGACGACAGGAATATTTTCCAGCAAAGAAGCCAAGCAGACATCGCTAACTTCATCGCACAAACTCTTGGTATACATGGGTTTAAATCTATGGGCGAGCACCTATTTTCCACTAAGAGGCTTACCCCAATCTTCACTGATTTGGGAACTAGCGTGTATTTCCCCTTGAGTCATGCAACAATTTTTAAGAGTAGCCTAAGCCTTAGCTCAAAAGGCGGCAGACCGTCTGATCAGTTGCTTTTTTATATATCATTGCTTCACTTTCTAGGCGGGTAGGAAAACGAATTTAGGTAACTCCAAATAAATATTCTACCCACTATTCATGTGTGATCAGAACGCTATATTTTGGTAGAAACGGAT
>JABSRF010000495.1 GCA_013215275.1 Oligoflexales bacterium
CATCCGTTTCTACCAAAATATAGCGTTCTGATCACACATGAATAGTGGGTAGAATATTTATTTGGAGTTACCTAAAACCCTTCCTTTAAGGTTTTCTTTAAATTTTGCGAGGACCTTAGCAGCACACAATAAGTTAGCCATATGCCCATCATGGCCACAGGCATGATGGACTCCTTGCTCGCAAGAGGCATAACTTAGCTGAGTGTTTTCGTGTATAGGCAGTGCGTCCATATCTGCCCGTAGTGCCACAGTAGGCCCTTTTGAGCCCCCTTCGATAAGGCCAAGAACCCCATGCTTTGCAACATTTGTTTTGATCTTTATCCCTGGAATCGCTGATAATTTTTCCGCTATATCTCTACCAGTCTGTTTTTCGTTCCAAGTAAGTTCAGGGTGGGCATGGAATTGATGGCGAAAATTTTTTATCTCGGGCAAGATCGATTTTACATAATCGGCTATTTCGTTTTGGAGCGTTGTTTCCATAATAAATCCATATTCTTATAGACAGGTTGAGAAGTTTATTCGGGTGCAAAAAAGTCAGCTTCAGTTGAACGGTATGCTAGCCTTAGTCTGTCGGTGATCCATAAGCAATGAGTGATATAGTAAAATATCAAATAGGCTAGATCTACCACCAATTGTCCTCCGCTTCTTTCTGTTGTAGAGGTGGTTTTTAACGGGTTATGCATGCTTAAGGTGCTTGTCGCTAGCATACTGGTCTTTTGGCAATTTAACAGTTTTGCTGCGAATACTGGAGCAGGCTTAATCATCGTGGAAGAAAGTGACGATCGGTTAAGGCCAGGGCTCATGCTACAATTAGGTGACAGGCATTATGAGAGTCGCTTCTTCTACTATGCTCGCACGTTCGGACCGGTTGTAGAGCATTCCTGGTTGCTTTCGTTTGCGAACAACTTTCCTCTGCCCATCATGAAGCACTTATATGGATCCTTGGGGTTTGCCATTCTACAGGAAAGTACCTATATCAGCTTTGCTGCGCAAGATAGCGAGTATAATGCAAGAGAGGATCGCTATAACTTTGGTGCCTATTTTGGCTTACACTGGACCTATGACTACTGGAACCGTTGGTTTTTGCAGGTAGGATGGGATGCGACTCTTTTTCCTGCAGGCACGACCGGGGGCATCCTATTGGCTACAGGTAGAAAGAAGCTAATCACTTTTTCAACCGGTTATCGATGGTAAAAACAAAGAGCCAATTATGCTTGATTATGCTTATTTCACTATGTCTAGGCATTATGGCTCTATTTGAAGAATCAAGCTATGCAAAAGTGACCCTACACTTAGGACCGGCTTCGGTAGGCGGTGGGGGACCAAATCCCATATCTATTCCACCGACCAATATCCTCGACTATGAATTGGTGTGGTTTAACAAAGATCAAACAGAGATTAGTGTTAGCCTGTTTCCCGGGATGTTTTATGGTTACCGTGCCACTATGAAAAATGGTGGCTATATCTCGATGGGAGGAGGCTTAGTCCTCAACATTCACGGCTTCGGACCGGGAGTCTACAGTGCCTTTGGCTACAATAGCTGCGGGTACTTCTGCTTTAATATCGAATACAAACAAGCTCTTGGTTTTATCACTGGGATGACAATCTCCCCCTATGCGGTGCGCATCGGGATGACGTTTGAGCTTTTTTAGGCCGGAACTTTTTAAAAATAACAAGCCTAACGGCATAAGACTGCTCTTCTTATGCGATGGTTTGAGCTTATTGTCACAACATATTAAGGATCATCATGAAGTTTTTGCCCATATGCGTTTTCTTACTCGTGCTTACCTCGTTACCTAGTTATGGATTCGTCCTTCTCTCGGGCCCTGATGAGGCTATTTTAGACGTGAGTGCTGGAGCACCCTCGATTGCATTTTACTGGAATGGAAGCGCACCCCCTCTAAGCGGTGTGGAAGACTTGGAAGGGGGAAAATGGTTTGGTCTTAGTGATGAAGATGTTATGGAGCAAATCATTCTCTTTGCTTTTGAAAAATGGAATGAGGTGCCAGGGTCATATGTTCACCTAGGATTAGTTAAGGACGATACGACCGTATCCGATTCCGCTGATTACACCCATACGATTGTCGTTAATGAGGAGGAGAATGTAACGACTGCTGCTTTTGCTCTGCCTATTATCACTGAGAAAAAAATTGTAGATTGTGATATTTCAATCAGTACCAAATCAACCTCAGCAAAGTTAATGGCCTACACCATGATTCACGAAGTAGGGCATTGCCTTGGCCTAGGGCATGCACACTCGAACTACGGTGCCATAATGGGCTACGCTCGTAGACCCGGTTCTCTCAATCTGGGAGCTGATGATATGGCAGGTATTATTTATCTTTACACCGACCCGGCATACCGAACTGCCCGAAAAGAATTCTTAGGTTGTGCTGCAATTGGGAAAGATGCTAGAGATGGAAATCTTTTTGCTCTGGGGCTTCTATTGCTATTGCCTCTTCTGGTCTGTCTTGCGTTTTATGTAAAAGAAAAAAACTTCAACGCTCCCTAAACGCTTCTTGTGCAGAAGCAAAAATTGGCTTTAACAGAAGTTTCCATCAAAAAATGTCGTTTAGGTTATGATGATCCTTGTAATATGGGACTTTTTAGTAC
>JABSRF010000496.1 GCA_013215275.1 Oligoflexales bacterium
GGTTTCGACTATCAATAGATTCAGATACTAGATGAGTTTAGTATGGTGCTACTTTGTGGAAACTTCTGTTTAAGCCTTTGCCGTCGTCAGAGTAGTGGATCGTCACAAAACGGTCTGAGCCCTCCAACACTTCAATGCTGATATGGCCTTCACTGTCTATTCCAGAGGTGGTCCTTAGCTCGGGAGCCTCAATGCCATGGTCCATGCTATTACGGAGAAGATGGACAAAGACAGCGTCAAACAATTTAGATAGCTTGTTACTGAAACGAATACCACCATCTTCAATCTTGTAAGTAGGCTCAGGCTTATTGACCGCATCCGCAATGCGAGGAAGGCTCTGCAGGTTTGGCATAATAAGCTCTTCAAGGCTCACAAATTGAGTTTGATAATAGGCTTTGGCAATGTTATTAAACGCCGTCACTTTCTTACCACTATCATTCCCAAGGTCAACCGATTTTAGCTCACGGCTAATGGTTTCAATCACCTGGTGAGCTGAATGGGAGCCTGATTCTTTAACAAAGAATTTTTCCGTGATTTTATGATACTCTTCCAATACGTTCTTGCACTCCTCCACCTGAGCACCCACTGAAGAAAAGTCAGTTTGTTCAGCGCCTTGCTTGATCCCCAAGATATCCTGCTCTAGCTGGTGAAGCAGATCAACAAGGTAGCTTAAGTTAAAAGTGCGAGCATTCCCCTTGATCGTGTGGATGTAACGCTCCAGCTCTTCGAGCCCTTTCTTATCTTCTTTCCCTAGCCCCGCTTTTAAAAGCTGCTGGGATATTCCAAGGTGATCGGTAGTGTTGCCATGAAAGAGGTGAAAGTGATCCATGCCAACCTCGACCACCTGACCCATCATCACCATTTCTCGTTCTTTTGCCAAGTTTTCCTGCTCCAAGGCCTTAAGCTCCGTCACATCACGAACAACAGCCATAATCTTTTCCACGTAACCATCTGTACTTAAAATCGGGTCCCAGTATATCTCTAGGTTTTTTTCCGAGCCATTGACGACCTTAACCACATCTTTGGGAAACAGATGAGCATTGCAGTAGAATGCATACTCCATACAGTCAATCGTGGTTTCAATCACCGACTTAACCCTAGCAGCCTCATCATCGCTTATGTTTGAGTCCTTAAAAATAAGATCCAAGACATTGACGTTTGTTAGCTTTGCAACCTCGAAGATTTCTTCAAGATGCTGGGAGTACTCGGCATGCACCAGGTAGTTTTCACTAAAGGTAAAAATCCCCTGTTTGATACTGTGAAGAATCGTTTTGATATCCCTAGTTTTTGATTCCACCTTCTGCTCTAGGTTATCTGAGTAGTCCTTGAGCTCCTTGGAATTTTTTTCCAATGTTTCAGCCATCTTATCCACTGAGTTGGATAGAACCCCTAGCTCATCTTGTGACCGAGCCTTAATCCGGTAGTCTAAATTGCCCTTAGAGATTGCATTGGTCGCTTTCATAAGAGTCCGGATACGGTTTGTGAGGTAGTTTGAAATCCATATGGCAACAAGGATCGCTAGTAGGGTTAGGACTGCTGTTGACACACTGATTTCTCTGATTACTTTTTGAATATTTCCTAGGATCGACTGCCGACTCGATTCAATGGTCTGCTCTAAGCGAGTGGTTTCTTCCTCCACGATCCCATCGATGGACTCTTTTGTCTTAGTCGCAGCTAAATGGAACTCATCCACATTGGCACCAATGGTGATAAACCCAAAACCCCTTTGCGTATCATACTGGCCTGTAAAGTAAGGAATCGTTGCAACCGTCGTGAGCTTCCACACCTTACTCCAGAAAATCACAAAGGACCCTCCCCCTCCAGTTCCATTCAATTGATTCCAACCATGGCACTGCGGAGCAAAGTTTAAATAGCGACAATCAAGGCTAATATAACCTTCCTTAATCTGGGCTATGTTAGGCTTTTTGTTGAGGCTCTGCTCTTCAAATTTGGGATAGGTCTGTAAAAACTCTCGCAAGTCAGAAACTCCCGAAGCCTTCCATTTTTCTGCAATATCGGCACTAATCCAACCGGGCTTGCGGTGACCTGTTTCAGGGTCAAAGCCAACGATAAAGTAATCCCGAGGATGAGAAATAGACCTGGCGTGCTGATCCCACATAAACGCATAATTACCAATCGCAGCATCGGATATCTCACCTTCAAACGCTCCTTGTTTGGGGAGAACGTAGTCGGTAAAGTTCATCACATGCTGGTGGTCCAAAGCCAGGGTGACATAGCCAATCTTTGAGCCGTTTTCAAAAACTGGTGACACAAAGCGAATGATGCCTTCAAACCTCTTTCCAAGGGGGTTTTCACGGCCACCATAACCTGATTTTTCCGGCTCGAAAGGATGACCTGCTTTTTCAGCCCTAGTTTTCGAATAGCCTCCGATCATCTAAGTTTTTACTGCAGCTCCAATCACCTCGGAGACAAAGATCTCACCTTCTTTAAGCTTCTTAGCTTTTTCAAAATAGGTTTCAGCTTTTATATCAGGCTGTTGAAAAAGTGTGTAAAAAACGCTCACTATGTAATAGGATGAGTATAGTGGACCCCGTTTTTAGGACCATTTGATAAGTAAAACTCCTAAATGTAACATGCTGAATTTACATAA
>JABSRF010000497.1 GCA_013215275.1 Oligoflexales bacterium
ATTTCGAGTTTGAAAGGGAAGCAGTTAAGGAGAGTTCCATTTTTAATTATGGTTTTATTATCTCGATCACCTATGATCAAATAATTTATGAAGATTTCGTGAAAAATTCAGCTATAAATGAATACGAAAAGCTGATTATTGTCTAGTTTTCGGAGAGAGTTGCAAAAGCGAGTTGGGCTTCAACCTCAATACATGAAAAATCTGACGAGTTTGACAGGACCTGTATCCCTCCATTCGCTAGACTACACTTCTTCTTAAAAGTACTTTGGTTGCAGGTTTGGTTAGCATGCCAACTTGAGCCGGATATTTCTTCACAAGCTGACTGTAAGTTTTTTTCTGCAAGCTGGTGTTTGTAAGAAATACACACGGGAGAGTCGAGCAATTTTTTAATAAGGCATGAGCCGTAGTTACTAGAACCTGCTAGATCGAACCTATCTTTCACATTGTTTTTAACCTTTTCTGGAGAAGCAATCCATGCAGCCAAAATCGCAGATGTGACCGCTGTAATGGCAGCTGCAGCCCCGACTCCTTTTCGCAAAGTGCTAATATCAGTATTAACCCGCTTTGTTGAAGGTTTAAAATCCGTAAGATCTCCTTTGTTTAGGTCATCCGGAGTCCACCTGGGGCCATCCAGGTCTTCGATGCCAGACTGATTTAATAGCTTTTTTTGCTCTATGGTGATTTGATCGGCAAGAACTTTTTGAGGCCAGTCTAATTGAAACTCATTTTTACCAGGTTTGATAAAGTCTGGGTCGGTGAGCATTTTCGTTTTGCTTTCAAAAGCTGATACAATTTTGTCTCCCACATCTGTGCCTTTGTTATTCATGGGGAAGCCCCACTGATTCTTCTCAAAAAGCTCGTAACTGAACTTTTCCCACTCAATGTGTTTACTGAGGGTCACATCAAAGACGGCTGTTCCTCGCATGGTTGCTAGCTCTGCAATGGTTCCACCACCAGATTTAGCCAGTGTTATGCCATTATGCATCAGCGCACTAATTTCAGCTCCATTCAGATATTTAAGTGGGTGGATTTCAATTTTTCCTGCAAGAGCTTTATTTTTTGCCTCCAAGCTTTTTAAGTAGTCTTGCAAACTATTACCGAATTCCGAAGTTTGTGCCATATACAAGTGGATTCTTCCGTCCCCATTTGGGACAATTTTGCCCGAACTATCGAAAACTCCCCTAATATAGTCCTGCATTGAGTCCTTATTTGTTGCGGCTCCCCCCATCATGACTAAGATGGACTTGTCGCCTCTGGCTTTGTCAAAGGACTTATTTCCAAGGTTCTTTACGATATTGTCAACATCCGCCTGGGCCTTTTTTTGAATATCAGGATTGTCATTTTGCAAACGTGATGACATGCTGAGCATTTCCCAACGTACAGGATAGCCGCTTACCACAGCTCCCTTGATATCTTGCTTTTGAAGCACTTTGTTGTTTGCCTCAACATCATGTGGTGTGTCTACTCGGTACTTAATGGAGTCACCAGTGGCTTTCAGGCCTAAGACAAAGTGATCAATTTGGTAGTCAGTGGGTACGAGCCGGTGCTGGGCACCCAAGTCATCGGTAATTGCCGATAAAGCACGGCTTCCTATATGCTCAGCTTGTACCACAACGTCTGGATTTTTTAGGGCGGCCTGCATTCTTTTCTTTACAAGCCACCTTCCAAGGGGATTATCAATAATAGGTTCTGCATACTGCTGCATGTTAACCAATTTTTTTAGGCCCGGACCATCCTGAGCCGCCATTTTTTTATTCCAAGTTTCTACTGGCAAAAACCATGGGTCAACATATTTTACCTGAAATAAACCCTCAGCTCCGGGAGTATTGAGTAAGACTTTCGACATGGAAAGATACGTACTTACGTGACCATGACCACCAGAGGCACCCACGACGAGTACTTTAATTGGTCCTGAGCTTCCTGTCTGTGCTCGCAAGGTTTTTAGTTTGCGGATGTTTTCTTGAAGAATCTGTTTCTTTATCTCTGGCGGGAGCTTGTGAAAATTCCTCATCATATCAGAGGTGCCGGAAGACTTGAATTGCCTTAAAAAGTTAGGTCTTTCGAAGCTTTTTGTGGCAATGACGGTGGTCGCGACTGCCAAAGCTGATAAGCTTGATACGGCTGAAATTTGCCCCTCAGTCATTTCAGTTAACAAAAAACCCGAATCATCAGGCTTTGGTTGTTCGACTTTGTTTACTTTGGCTTTCTCACCGGTCTTGCATGCTGGTAGGGCACCAAGAAGATAAAGAAAAATAAAAAGATAGCTTGCTTTTTTTGAACTTGCTCTAAAATCTTTGTTAGGTAATTTTTCGGCATTCAAAACGTAATTTTTCCTATTTAATCTCATTGGTAGTTCACCGCTTAATCGGAACATTTTTTTTTAACTTTAACTTTAACTTTAACGTAGATCATCAGATTCTCTATAGTACTTTCAAGATTCTGTGGGTAATATCTTAAAATAATTGGTATTTCTAAGGTTGTGAAATTGTGTATATAGCAAATAATCATCAATGAGTAATAAGAATAAGTCACTCTAGGCCCTAATCAAGCGATCTTTTAAATGGTAAAATTGAGGTTTTTTGGCAAATGGGTTTTGATAGCCTTTTG
>JABSRF010000498.1 GCA_013215275.1 Oligoflexales bacterium
ATAGAAACATCATTTTTACGTGAATATGGAGCTATATATTGGATTAATTGCGATAGTGATTTCGTGTGTGGAATTGAGGAATCTGGTTACTCTGATGTCTTTCAATCTCTTGTTCAAGAGGGGATTAAATTCACACAATGATTACGCCCCAACTTTTTTCCATTTTCCTCTTCCCTTTTCTTTGGGAGTGTTCCATATTGTAATCCTCTATTATTTGTAGGGCTCGTCCTGATGCCCCGATTTGTTTTTGATTAGATTATTTACTTTGTAAAAAGAACTTACAACTGAATAGACAAGCTAGGAGGTGGGCCATGTAACCTTCGTAGACTAAAAACCGTTGATGATCGTGTGCGTGTAGATGCGCACATTTGCATAACTGATTGATGATGGAAGAGAGATGCCACACCATAAGATAATAGCAATACCTGGAGGGGGAATAAAAGGCGTAGTTAGTGCAGTATATCTGAAGCGTCTAGTGAATAAGAATCATATTTCACTCGATGAACTTTTTTGCCTGAGTGGAACGAGCACAGGCGTGATAATCACTGCATTATTAGCGAAGCCTCAACCTTTTTCGGTCGACGATGTGGTCGAGTTGTATCAAGAGCTTGCCTCAAAAGTGTTTAAACGCCCTAACGAGTGGATCCCTTCATGGGTATCAAAGCTTTGTTCTGGTGCTTCATACGACACTAAGAAGCTGAATGAAATTGCGAGCTATTATCTAGGAAATACTAGAGTCGGAGACTGCCCTAGGAAATTTGTAGCTACTATTCATAGTACAGACGAACAGCTTGGTTCATATAGAGCGGCCGCGCCCTTGTTTATCACTAATTTTAAGACGCCATTTAATCAACATATTCAAGACTTTAAGATGTCTGATGTAATAACTGGAGCATGTGCAGCACCGACCTATTTTTACCCACATCAGTTTCACCATGGAGGCCATTGGCATAAGTGGACCGATGGAGGGGTACTGGATAATGCGAGCTGTATTGGTGCTGTGAGCGTTGCGACACATCAGTATAACCAGGACCGAGTAAAGCTTGATGATATTGCTATGCTCTGCTTAGAAAATGGAGGTCATTACTACAAAGACCCAGCTGATCGCAAGCCTGCATTCTGGAGAGTCCCGAGGACAGGGCGTTTAATCATTAACTCACTTACTCAAGGAGGCCAAACACTTAGCCTCAAGCATATGAGGTATTTACTTGGATCAAGGTTTTATGACCTCAACTACACGACACCAGAGGATTGCGATCTTGATGCATACAAGGAAATCCCAAGGTTGATTGAGTTTGCTGAACAGCAGAAGTTAAGAGCTGTTAAAGCATGGTTGAAGGGATATTTTTCAGATGAACTAAAACAATAGGAGAACAAAACTTAATGGCCCAAATGAACGTAAAACGCTTTAAATCTGTACTAAGTGATTCAATTAGAGCAGCAGCTTTGAATGGAAGCAAGCACTCTAAAGAAATCATTGAATACGCAACGAAGAGGATCACTGAGCTCGGGGAGTCCAAGGACACCGACAGCCTGAGAATTGAAGACGAATTAGTCAATATTATTGATGCTATAGCAGCCGAAAAAGAGACGCCCAAAAAGGCTGATAGCTAACCATAACCAATTTGAAAATTTGTGAATCGGACGCTGATTAACTCAAGCAATAAGGGAGATATTGTCCAGTGCAAGCCATAGAAACTTCTAAACGATTAAACCAGCTCATGAGAACCCATGGGCGTAAGCTTAAAACCGTAGCTCTTACCAGGAAGGGTGACGACCTAGTTTTTGATGAAAACCTGGTCCTCGATGTCATTGAGTTGCCTATTGATGGTGAAGATTGGGGCAAGCCAGTGATTGCAATTATGACTAAAGAAATCGAGGAAGAGCTAAACGACCAGGACCTAAGCGAAGTTACCACAATAAGGGATACGTTATGCAGCTAGGTTTTTACCCTGACATGAGCGAGGAAGTTTATCACCGGCAAGCACCAGGGTACTCGAAAACATCCTTGTGTGTCCCCACTCCATTCGACTATTGGGCAGAGCGGATTTACACAGGCGAAAAGCCTGATAACGGGGAAAAGCCATCATTTTTATTTGGAAGCTTGTTCCATACCATGAAAGGAGAGCCAGGGGAACTAGCTGATAGATACGTGAAAAACGAAGGCTTACACCCAGACGGTGGTGATAAAATCCTGTCCAAAAACTCTAAAGCCTATGAAGCTTGGAAAGAAGCAAACCCAGATAAAAAGCTGTTTACTCCTAAAATGTGGGCTGACTGTGAGCGTATGGTCAAGATGCTTTCGTTTAACCCAGTTGCTAATCAGCTCTATGAAAAGCCAGGATATTCCGAATGCTCTTTCGTCAACAAATGCCCTGAAACCGGAGTCTACATTAGGAGTCGCCCTGACCGCATGTGGTCCGATTATTCGGTAGTGGCCGACCTTAAGACGACCGGTGATGGGAAAGCTGGTCCAAGCTCTTTTCCTTGGGAAGCTAGCAAGCTTCATTATCACGTAAGCGCAGCACTAACCCCTAATCAAGCGATCTTTTAAATGGTAAAATTGAGGTTTTTTGGCAAATGGGTTTTGATAGCCTTTTGA
>JABSRF010000499.1 GCA_013215275.1 Oligoflexales bacterium
TGCGCAATCACAGGCCAGAACTGTACTAAAATTAACCATCAATGGGTAGGACATTTATTTGGAGTTACCTAAGCTCACCATTTTCAACAGGAAGGCAGAGAGATTGCTGCAGCAGAATTGATTTCATGTGTGAGGGTGAATCGTCGGGACCTTCAGCAGTGTGTTCGATAAAATGGAGATTTTCTGGTGCTAGATGTTTTAAGAAAGCTTCCATGTCAGTACGAGCACTGTCATCAAATGCCTCGTTAATCGTCAAGGCGCAGCTTGTATGCATAATGAACAGGTACAAGACTCCGCTGTTATGAGAAGCTGCCTCCTTCTTAACCTGCTCGGTGATATTATAAAATCGTTCTCCAGTGGTCTTGAAACCAATCTCCCTGAGCTTTGCCATATTTTCTCCCTGTTTGCTCGAAGCTATTTGCTTTGAATTTTTACTGCTAAGGTTCATAAAATAACAATGGAAGATTTTAAATTTATTGTATTTCAATAAATTAAGTAGTAATTAGTTAAGGTTGACCTATTCTTTTCGAATTTCAATTAAGCCAGCATAACAAACGTTTAAGAATTGGTTTTCAAAAAGCGTTGAGGCTTGGAGAGTATGAAATGCGCAAGTGGTTACAGAGCTTAAAGTTCTGGCAAAAGAAAAAACGCGAACCAAGTGAAGTCTATGTCAGGCTCATGGGCACTGTGCTTAAATAATCTAAGGATTAACTTAGGCCACAGCGATTCAGCATGCTGTGGTAACGTGCCTTCGCCTCTTTAAGGTGTTCTTGGAAGACTAAGGACTGTTTGATGCTCGCTTCAAACTGGCCATCCTTTCCCATGAACCTTCCGTTGCAGATCATTTGGTAAATTGCCCTGCTACTGTCCCCCATTGCAATGGTGTGCAAGGAGCGGGATGGCCATATGCTAGGATCGCTCAGGTCCCAAATCAGTAAATTGGCTAGCTTCCCTGTGGCGATTTCACCGGCTGCGAATTGCGTGTGAATGGAGCCAGGTAAGGCCCAAACTTTTTTCAGGAGAGACTCTGGTGAGCGCTGTTTAGTGGTGTTTTCCCATGAGCTCTGTCTCTCTTGGTTCATGGTGTTTAGATTGGATGCGTTCTTTCCTTCTATGAAATTAAGGTACGAATCGGTGCGGCTCAAATTGTACATTGGCATCCCTGCAATCATCCTTAACTCCTTTTGAATGTTCATGGAGTCATTGCTTGCAACGCAATCAGTGCCTACACACCAAGGTATTTCGTATTGGTCCCAGTATTCAATCGCAGCTGGAATGGCAAAAACCAATGAAGAGAAAGGGCAAAAACATAGGCTTACGCTCTTACTCTGACCTAGGAGCTTTAAATCCGCCTTGTCAGCAAAAATATTATGGACAGCCAGAATCTCAGGGCCTTCACTGAATAAACCTAGGCCAGCAAGCCAGCTAATGGGAGATTTCCCTTCACGCTGCTCAATGCGGGCATACTCTTCAAAAGACTGAGCTGCATGACAGTGGATTGGAATCTTCATTTTCTTGGCCGAGGAGATGACCTTCTTCCAAAGGCCTGCGCTGCAGGTATCGCTAGCATGTGGGCCCATGGCTGCGAAGATGCCTTTCTGGGCTAAGTCCTTGCTTTGGTAAATGCTTTCAGTTTGAAGCCACTCCTCTTCCCAGCGACTTTTTCCAGGCCCTGCAAGGTCTTGTAAGGTCGGTGCAACCACCCCCGTGAGCCCCACATCCGAGAGGGCTGTCGCTACGGCATGACCATGATAATAATGGTCCCATACCATAGCAACACCGTTCAAAAGGTTTTCATAAGCTCCCAAGCGGCTGAATGCTAGGACATCTTCGTAACTAAGGTGGGACTCAACGTGATAGAACAGGTCTTCAATCATATTGCCCTTGGTGCTCGTCGCACTTGCTTCTAGGCCTCGAAAAAAGTTCATCGCAATATGAGTATGGGGGTTGATAAAGGCTGGGGTGAGTAATTTATCTTCGTAAACCTGTAAGTCTGGATACTCCTGTTTCCAAGCCTTGATTGATTGCTGCCAGTCTCTCGGGTGGCATACTTTGACCTCGCTTATTTTACCATCTTGCCAAGTGACTAAAGCACCTGAAAGTTTTTGGGGGGTACCCGGTATAAAGGCTAATTCGCAGGCGATGCTGGTGGTTTTTTTTGAGAGGGTGTTCAACGCTGTCCTTTCAAACTAAGGGAGCAATCTCCTCTCCCTTGCTTTTATGCGAGCAACCTCATCAGCTGAGCACAAAGCCAGGCACCATAGGTCCCAACTGCATAACCAAAAACAGCTAACAAGACCCCTACCGGTGCTAGGGAAGGATGAAAGGCAGAAGCAACAATTGGGGCCGATGCGGCTCCCCCGATGTTTGCTTGGCTACCAACTGCTACAAAGAAAAAGGGGGCTCTTATGAGTTTTGCAATAAACAATAGGATGAGCACATGAACTGACATCCATATGAGCCCGATCAGAATAAAATAGCGGTACAATTGCCAATTTTCAATAAGTTCCAGCAGGTTCATCTTCATATAGCCCTAATCTCTTAGGTTGATCTTAATCTTACGACCTCGGTCACGGTCTCAAATGGATTCTTAACGGCCTCC
>JABSRF010000005.1 GCA_013215275.1 Oligoflexales bacterium
GGCATCCGTTTCTACCAAAATATAGCGTTCTGATCACACATGAATAGTGGGTAGAATATTTATTTGGAGTTACCTAAATACTCATCCATCAGAGAGAATGCTTGCGAGCGAAACCTTGTAATCCAAGGGCTAATGCGAGCATGAATAATGCGGTTAGTAAGAAGTATTCCATAGTGGTAAGATTCAGGCTCCATCCAGAAAGCTGTTCCCGTAAAACCTAAATGACCTATTGATAGTCCTTTTGCAAAACCTCTGGAGCTGTCACCACTCCCCTGGTGCCACCCCATTAAGCCGATCATAGACTGATAAGTTTGATTGCGTAGATTTTGGTTTTCCTTCAGTAAGCATTTTCCCCAATTTGTTTTGGTTAAAGATGCCAAGAAGCTGCTTACATCCTCAATCGTTCCAAAAAGACCCGCATGCCCCATCACTCCATTGAGTACTGAAGCATTTTCGTCATGAACTTCACCGACTAATGATCTTCCTCGAACGGGGCAGAAGCCAACGGGTATCGATTTTTGTCGTTCTATCTGTTCCGAGTTGTAGCTGAGGGTACTATTTGTCAAGCCCATTTCGGAAAGTAAGTTGCGAAAAAGCTTATCTAGAGTTTGTCCGTGCTTTTCTTCCAGACTCATACCTAGAACAATAAAGCCGATATCACTATACACGTATTTACCAGTTTGGAGTAAATTTCGAGCCAAGTGGTTGATGCGAAAATATAGGCGCTCACGAGGCTCTAAGCCTTGGTAGCTCTCATCTAAGCATTCAGCCCATAGGCATTTCCAATCAGGTAATCCGCTTCTATGTGACAGTAACTTTGCAATAGGTATTTCCAAAATCTTACTTGTAAAGCCCGAGGATGCCTTACCTAGCCACTCACCTAAGGTACTGGATAAATCCCTACCTTCTTTTACCAGGCTCCAAAAGACCAAGGGTGTCGTCACAAGGGCCTTTGTTAAACTGGCGAGATCATAGCGATTAAGAGGGGTTTTACACAGACTAAATTGTAGGTTGAAAGAGGGAGCTAGCAAATGACCACACTCGAGGTGACAATGGGTCAAGTGCTCTAATTCATAATGAGGAGCACAGAGCGACTCAATAGACTTGAGGAAGGTGTCTTTAGCTTTGTGTTCCAAGGCTCTTCCTCAATGAAAAGAACTTAACATGATACCCTTAAGCATCACCTTCGCCACCTTCAGTCGTCGAGCCTTCTCCTTCTTCTTCCTCTTCATCTTGCTCAAGAAAAGGCACACGTGACACACTAATCACTTTTTCATCACCTGTTACATTCATCAAACGCACACCTTGGGTATGACGTCCAATGATGCCTATGTCGCTCACCTTGAAACGCATCAGCTTTCCTGCTGATGTCACAATCATCAAATCATCTGAGGTTGAAACCTGACAAATACCAACGACGGGACCATTACGCTCAGTCACCTTAATGGTATAGATACCTTTACCACCACGGCTTTGTTGGCGATATTCGTCCAATGGAGTCCGTTTACCATAGCCGTTCTCACATACTGACAATACCGTCGAGTCTGGATCTGGTCTGAGGATTTCCATGCCAATGACAGCATCATCATCTTCGGAAAACCTAACTCCTGTGACCCCTCTCGAAGCTCTTCCGACTTTTCGCACTTCTCCACCATTGAAACGAATGGCTTTTCCAAGCTTAGTCGCTATGAGCACATCCTCACCGTCCTTACCTAAAGCACAGCGAACAAGGGCATCACCCTCGTCAAGTTTAAGACCAATGATCCCATTTGTCCTAACATTAGAATATGCCATCAAGTCAGTTTTTTTGATATATCCAGTCTTTGTTACCGAATAAACAAAAGTATCTTCAGCAAATTCAGACACTGGTAAGACTGAAACCACTTTCTCTTCAGATTCAAGCTTAATCAGGTTAGCAAAGTGCTTACCTCTATTTCTCAATCCAGCTTCTGGTAGCTGATAGACCTTGAGGTTATAGACTCGGCCTTTACTTGTAAAACAAAGCAGGGATTGATGGTTTGTGGTGGTGAAAATGTCGGTGACAAAATCATCCTCCTTCATGAGCATACCACTACGACCTTTTCCACCCCTCTTCTGAGCTGTAATTTCAGTGAGGACCGTTCGTTTGACGTAACCAGCATGAGTCATCGTTACCGTCACTTCTTCATCTGCTACCAGACTTTCCATGGTGAACTCATCAGCATCACTAATAAGTACCTTGGTTTTTCTTTCATCGGCAAATTTATCCTGAACCTCTTGAAGTTCTTCCATAATAATAGAGGTGACTCGCTCCGAAGTATTTAAAATATCTTTTAAATCTTCGATCTCTTTCATAATCTCTTCGTATTCTTTTACAATTTTCTCGCGTTCTAGGCCTGTCAAGCGAGCTAAGCGCATATCTAAGATTGCTTTAGCTTGAATTTCAGACAGCTCAAACCGAGACATCAATTCGCTTTGAGCGGTTTGTGTATCCTTAGCCTTGCGAATCAAAGCAACCACATCGTCAGCATTCTCGACAGCTGTTTTGAGGCCGATTAAGATATGGGCTCTTTCTTCAGCTTTTCTGAGCAAGTAGGCTGTTCTTCTGAGAACAACTTCGCGTCGATGCTGGTAAAACTCCTTAAGCAAATCCTTAAGATTGAGAAGTTTTGGAGTTCCACCGGACAAAGCAACCATATTGACACCGAAGTTACTTTGCATCGGAGTCATTTTATAAAGGTTGTTGAGAATAATTTCGCCAGCTTCGCCCTTTTTGAGGTCAATGACCACTCTGATTTCATCTTTGGCAGACTCATCTCTTATGTCGGAGATTCCCTCAATTTTCTTATTACGGACAAGATCTGCTATTTTTTCTATTAGCTTCGCTTTATTAACCTGAAAAGGTATCTCTGTGATGATAATACGATCACGTCCACTACCTTTTCCAGATTCTTCGACATAAGCTTTAGCCCGCATAACCACGGTGCCGCGTCCAGTATGATAGGCCTCTTGGATTCCTTTGACCCCATGAATCTCTCCAGCAGTTGGAAAGTCAGGACCTTTGACAAACTCCATGAGCTCACGGATGGAGATCTCAGGATTTTCTATCAGGGCTCGTAAACCTGCGAGGACTTCACCAAGGTTGTGAGGTGGGATGTTGGTAGCCATACCGACAGCAATCCCTGAGGCACCATTCACTAGAAGCTGTGGAACCCTTGAGGGTAAAACAGCTGGCTCTACATCCTTGTTGTCGTAGTTTGGAACAAAGTCGACGGTATCTTTTTCAAGATCCTCAAGGAGAAATTCACTAAACTCCTGCATCCGAGATTCTGTATAACGCATCGCAGCAGCGCTATCTCCATCCACAGAGCCAAAGTTTCCCTGTCCATCTATGAGCATGTATCTCAAAGAGAAATTTTGAGCCATCCTAACAAGAGCATCGTAGACAGCAGTATCACCATGAGGGTGGTACTTACCAATCACATCACCAACGATACGTGCTGATTTGAGGTGCGGCCTATTGTGATAGTTTTTGAGGCCATGCATCGCATATAGGATACGACGATGCACAGGCTTCAATCCATCGCGAACATCTGGGAGGGCCCTAGAGACTATTACACTCATGGAATAGTCTAAGAAGGAGGATTTTATTTCTTGTTCGATATTGATCGGTAAAACATTATTTTGGGTCATCTCTTTTTATCCTTAAACCTTTCCAAAAGTCGATCACAGATTAAACATCTAAATTACTGACATTTAACGCATTTGCTTGGATGAACTCCCTTCTAGGCTCTACGTCATCCCCCATTAAGGTTGTGAATAATCGGTCAGCCTCAATCGCATCACCGATACTCACTTTCAAAAAGGTCCTATGATCTGCATGCATGGTCGTGATTTCAAGCTGCTCAGGATTCATTTCTCCTAAACCCTTATAGCGCTGTATGTAAGCACCCTTTCGCCCTTGTTTAACAATGAACTCTTTAAGCTCATTAAGATCCTTAATACAGCGTTCATCTTGACCAGCATCACTCGCTGATTCTTCAGGTTTGTTGGTCCAACGATAGTAAAATGGTGCACTTGCCATTTGATCCAACTGCGATTTTATTCTTTTCAGCTCTTGGATTTCTCCATACTGGAAGAACTTAGCATCAACGCTGGACGTTTTGGGTATATTGTTAACCAAGGTTTCAAACACGATCGAGTATGAGCTATGCTCCTGATTAAATTTAACCTTTCCACTCACCTGATCGTAAGTGTTTTCAGAGTTTGCCTTGATGTATGCAACCACTTGCTCACAAAGCTTGCTTGCAGATTCTTCAGACTCAAAGTGATTGACTTCTACATCGGGCTGACTGACTAGGTACTCGACAATCTTAAGCTCTCGCTTACGGCCTGCGAGCTCAAGTAATGAATTGAACCTTGTTAACTTTGAGAGAACTCTTTCTACGTTGTTTTTGTCGATTACATTTTTGTTCGAGTCTGTAATCTCCAAACTTTCCATGCCAACATTGCTTAAGAATTGTAAAAGCTCAGGCTCATCTTTGATGTACTTATCAACCTTGCCTTTTTTGTACTTATAGAGTGGAGGTTGGGCTATGTATAGATAGCCTTTCTCAATAATCTGAGGCATCTGCCTGAAGAAGAAAGTCAAGATCAAGGTTCGAATATGAGCACCGTCAACGTCCGCATCGGTCATTAGGACAATCTTATGGTAGCGAATCTTACTGATGTCGAACTCATCTTTACCAATACCGGTGCCTAAAGCTTTGATTAAGAGCTTTATCTCAGTTGATGTCAGCATCTTGTCAAATCGAGCTTTTTCAACATTGAGGATTTTACCTCGTAAAGGTAAGACCGCTTGCGTCCTTCTATCACGGGCCTGTTTTGCAGACCCACCCGCAGAGTCACCTTCCACAATGAAAAGCTCACACTGCTCTGGATCACGTTCCTGACAGTCAGCCATTTTACCTGGAAGGCCGGCAAAATCGAGTGCTCCCTTACGCCTTGTAAGCTCGCGTGCCTTTTTGGCAGCTATTCTAGCTCTTGCCGCATCTATAATCTTATTGACGACCCTCTTCACCACGTCAGGGTTCTCATTGAGGTAGTCAGTCAACTTCTCTGTGATACAGTTTTCTACCCAACCCCTGACCTCCGGATTTCCTAGCTTCGTCTTCGTCTGACCTTGGAATTCAGGGTTCTTGATTCTAACCGAGACAATGCCTGTGAGGCCTTCTCGAATATCATCGCCAGTTAAGCTACCCTTAAACCCTTTTAGGAGTCCCGGCTTATCTGCAAACTGATTGATTACCCTTGTTAACGACGATTTAAGGGCTGTTAGGTGGGTACCACCCTCGATGGTTGAAATGTTATTTACGTAAGAATAAATACTTTCCTGATAGGCATCAGTCCACTGGAGCACGCACTCTAGCTGTGAATCCAGTACCTCACCTTCGATCTTGTCAGCACTGATATATACTGGCTTCGCATGGAGGACATTGCGCCCTTTTATCAAATACTCGCAAAATGAGACTAAGCCGCCATCAAAATGGTAGGATGCATTTTGGTCTGTGGTCTCGTCGATCAAGTTTATGGTAATTCCTCGATTCAAAAACGAGAGCTCTCTTAGCCTTTTCTGCAAAACATCAAAACTGACCTTCGTACCCTCTGCAAAAATTTCATCATCGGGCTTGAAGTGGGTAAATGTCCCAGACTCTTCAGTAGAGCCAATAACCCTTACATCATGATCTGGGACGCCACGTTTATAGGACTGCTCATAAACTTTGCCATCTTTTTTGACTTCAACCCGAGTCCATTCCGATAAAGCATTGACGACGGAAGCACCGACACCGTGAAGACCACCAGAAAATGCAAAGGCTTTATCATCGAACTTGCCGCCGGCATGCAGCACGGTCATAACCACTTCCAGAGCTGATTTGCCCTCTTTGGCATGGGTTGCGACAGGAATTCCTCGGCCATTGTCTAGGACTGAGACAGAACCATCCAAGTGGATCGTCACCGTAATCGTATCACAATGCCCACCCATGGCTTCGTCGATTGAGTTATCTACAATCTCATAGGTCAGGTGGTGTAAACCTTCACTCGAAGTTGATCCAATGTACATACCAGGTCGCTTACGAACTGCTTCAAGGCCTTCGAGTACTTTTATGTTCTCTGCTGAGTAGCTGTTACTCGAGTCTAGGTTAACGCTGTTAGTATTTTCGCTGGTGCCTATGTCAGTCATTCTATTAGCTACCCTTTTCTAAATCGTCTGAGTTGATTGTTATAGACCAAAAAGCAAGTGCCTATTCACTTTCGCGAATAGGTACCAAGATATGCCTGGACAAACAGTCTTTAGGCTCTTTTGCAGGTACCAAAACAACAGGATCTTCATGGTTCTTAAACTGTATTTGCAGCTCATCGCTGCTGGTCGTTACAAATACATCAGAAAGATACTTGCCATTGATAGCCAAGCTACACTCAGGGCCTTGGTAGTTAGCAAGCTCAATCTTTTCGCGGCCCTCAGAGCTACCCAAGTTCTTTGAACTCAATGTTAAGGCTTCTGTTGAGAAATGCATTTGTAGAGCCTTTGTCTTTCCTGCCGCCAACAATACTCTTTTAGCAACGCTCTGAAGCATAGGTCTGGAGACTTCTAAGCGAGCAGGTTGTTCTTTTGGAACCACTCCCTGATAGTTTGGATATTTTACCGCAGATAAGAGGATAAAGATGCGATAACCTTCGACCTCTGCGCATAAAGTGGTCTGGTCGTCGGAAATTGATAACTTTATCTCTTCAAATCCTTCATGACACATTCTCAAGAGCTCATTTAAGGCTCTTTTAGAGATCGAGACCCCTTCAGGCAAAAATCCCTTTGGCATAGGAAACGATACATCACAATAGGACAGGCGGAATCCGTCAGTTCCTACTAGGCGCACAGTTCCTTCACCAATTCGGTGAAGATAGCCCACAGCGCCATAGCTCCGAGCAGACTCTTGAGCCACGCAAAACTGAACCTGCTCAATCATATATGATATTTTGTTGCTTGGCGAAAGGGCTACATTGCTAGAAGAAGCGAATTTAGGTGCTTCCATCCAGTTTAAGTCTTCTTTCAAGGGAAGCTTAATCGTAAACTCACCTTTTTGTCCTGCTGTCACTGTTAGCCATGAATCATCAGACTGTAAACAGACCGCTCCTTGAGGAAGTTCTTTGACCACGTCGGCAAAAAACTTCGCAGGTATGAATACGGTACCCTGCTGTTCGACATTGCAATCTAAGTCGCAGTATATGGCGAGAACTTTATCTGCTGCCATAATTCGCAACTTTTTCTGAACAGCCTTCAAACCTATATGTCCTAAGTTCTTTTCAGCAACAGCTCCTTGGACACGGCTAATTGCCAAAGCTAGATCATTCTTAGGAATGTGAACGAGCATATTAATCATCCTTCCTTAGCATCTTTCAGTTCCTTACTTTTGTATTAAATATATGTATTTATACACAGTAGTAGATATAGGGCCTCCCTGATTTTGGGGAAAACTTTTTAAAACACTAAAATTAAAGAACAAAAACCCTGTATTGCTTGTGGAAAAGCATGTGGATAAGGTGAGGATTAAATGTGGGACAAATTGTGGATAACTTGGCGGTATCAGTTTGTACACACATTATCCACAAGTTTTTCACAGGTTTATCCACAGTCATTCCTTCTCTACAGAGTAAAAGTTTTCCTCAGTTCATCCACAGGGAGCAAGCGGAGCTATTGGCTCTGCTCGAGCATTCTGTCTAAAGCCTCTATATGAGCCTTTAAGTCTAAGTCTTTGTTTTTCTCAGCTGAAATCTTTTTAACAGCATGCATCACGGTGGTGTGGTCTTTACCGCCAAACTTACCCCCAATATCTGGGTATGATGCCTGAGTGTGTTTGCGGGCTAAATACATTGCAATTTGACGGGGGAGAGTCAAGATTCTTTGACGCTTTTTAGACTTGAGATCAGAGACCCTCAGCTTAAAATGATCAGCGACGGCTTTTTGTACCGTTTCAATTTCTAATTGTTTAGGAGCCTGGCCTAAGAGGCTATGAAAGGTTTCCATCGCTATGGCTTTGTCCAGAGGCCTCCCCTGTAGAGCTGCAAATGCTGCAATTCGATGCAGGGCACCCTCCAGCTCTCTGACATTTCGCTTTGCATGAGTCGCGATGTACTCAGCCACCTCTGGGCTGACATGCACTTTCAATTTTTCAGCTTTGTTCATCAGAATTGCAATGCGATGCTCAACATCTGGCGGCTGAATATCTGCAATTAAGCCCCATTGGAAGCGGTTACGAAGCCGCTCTTCAATATCAGGAATATCCTGCGGGAATAGATCGGAAGTGATAATAATCTGCTTCTTGGCTTCGTATAAGGTGTTGAAAGTATGAAAAAACTCTTCTTGAGTAGCTGCTTTGTTTCCAGAAATAAACTGGATGTCATCCATCATGAAAAGGTCACAATGGCGGTATTTTTGTCGAAAGTCCCACATTTTGTTGTGCCTGATGCAGTAAATCATCTCGTTCATGAAACGTTCACTACTAATGTAGGTGACCACCAAATCTGGAAACAATTTCCTAACCTGGTTTCCCACAGCATGAAGTAAGTGGGTTTTCCCTAAACCAGTGGAGCCATATAGGAAAAGTGGGTTGTAATTAACGCCTGGGTTGTCGCCGACGTTCAAGCAGCTAGCTAGGGCAAACTGATTGCTAGGGCCCCTGACAAAGCTATCAAAGGTATAGTTTGGATTTAACCGCGCGTTTTTTGCAAGTGAGCTTGAAAAGAGCGGGGGAGCCTCCCCACTGCTGCTCTCATTGACTTCAATCTCGGGATGGGACTCTGCTGCTGGTGAAGCGTTGGCACTATCTCTGGAGCTTTGTAAGTCAGCAAATTGGAAAGACGTTTCTTTGTTTCCCGAGACCAAGGAGCTTTCTAGGTCCACTCTGATGGTCAAATGCTCAAGTCCTAAACGTCCCTTGCATTCTTCGATTTTGCTTAAATATTCGTTGCGTAAACCCTGATAGCACACTAAATCCTGGGTGTATAAAGTGATCTCGTTAGCTCCTGATGGAGTGCATTTAATTGGTCTTATCCAATTAGAATAAGTATCCTCATCAAGTGAGGATTCGAGCTCCAGCTGGATCAACTTCCATTCGTCAGAGTTCGCGGAATCCGTATCAAGAAGCGAAGGCGGGATCTCCAAATGGTGTGGATTCGGGTTTTCCGGCGGAAAGAGTGTTTTCATTTTATGCTCAATCTGTTTTTAACAGTCGTTTTGGTCGTTTGAAGTTTGAGGTCTTTTATTACACCAGGGACTCCGTGAGGTAGTGAAAATTATCACAAGGGTAAAGATGGTAGCAAGACTAAATCGTACTTTATATTTTAAGTGATTACAATTAGTTATCTAAAGATTCCGCTATTGTTGTGCGGGCTTATCCACAGGATGTTTACTTGTGGATTATTTAATCTCAGAATGAGGGCGGTAAAAAATGAACTCCGGTACAAAAGCCCTAGGCGTTGTGGTGGCGATTAATACACAGGTTGCAGCCTTGATAACCGCGGCCTTTTTACTTGAGGACTACCTCAATGAAGCTTTTCCGCTGGATTTTTCATGGAGAAAGGTTTTAATGCCAATAGCCCTTTTAGGGATTGTTCATGGCTACTACATCATGTTGCGTTACCTGTTTCGCATGGAGAAGGAAAGGGCACGCAAGTTAAAGGAAGAACAGAATCCGGGGCAGGAGTCTAACAAGAAATAGTTTTCAGCACTTATTTGCATACGCTTTTTCGAAAAGGAGCTTTGTAATGTTAGGTGAAGTATCTAGTTTCGGAATAGGGGCCTTAGTATTTATGATCGACGCCTTTATCTTAGCCTTACTAGTAGCGTCTATGCTCGGACAACCGTTGGGTCTTAAAAGTAGTGGGCTTGCATCGTTGCTGATTGGTGGGTTAGTTATTTGTAAGACGTTTTTTTTGTTAACCAGTCTCTTTATTTGCTTTAAGGTAGTGCATGTTTCTCCACTTCCCTTTGTTTTGGGTTCTGCCCTAAGTCTGGTTGCCTTTGTGGGGTTCATGTATGTGGTTCAAAACAAGCAAGGTTTGTCAGCAAAGAACTAAATAAATTCACCGTTCAATTGAGCATTATCAATAATATATCCTGTTCTTTGTTGTTCTACTGGGTTAAATAAATGGTCTGGTGAACCTTGTACGCGTGAGAGGGTAAAAGGGTGAAATTTAATTCGAGCAATTTAAAAAAGGTGTTTTTGGGGTGTTGTTTTAGCAGCAGTGCTTTTGCAGCTGATGGAATCCCTCATTTTATCAATTACTATAGCCTTATCGCTGATGGGATTGGCTTAGCCAAAGAGCACACCGCTATTTTGGGAAGCCTTTTAACCCTCGGTCTCGTTGTCGTCATCGGACTATTATTTAAGAGTTCTGTAGAAAAATCTATGGATGATGTCAGTCCTTCTGCGAAAATTTCAATGAGAAGTTTTGTCGAAATGGCCTTGGATTTCCTTTACAGTCTGACAAAAGAGCATTGTGGACAAGGCTACCGAAAGTTTTTGCCACTAATGGCAGGTTTATTTCTATTCATTCTGATCAGTAATTTAAGTGGATTAATTCCAGGTTTGCCTCCCACTACCGAAAATTTGAATACGAACCTGGCGATGGGTATGATTGTATTTCTTTGCTACAACTATGCAGGAATCAAAGAGCATGGGGCTTCTTATATCAAGCAGTTTACCGGCCCGTTCCTTGTGCTTGCCCTCCTGTTCATTCCTATCGAGCTTATCAGTCACTCGGTCCGGCCTCTGTCACTGGCATTTAGGTTGCTTGCAAATATTTTCTGCGATCACCTTTTGCTGGGAGTTTTCAGTGGTATCGTGCCCCTTGTGATCCCAACTTTGTTACTGTTTTTCGGCTTATTGGTTTCTTTCGTGCAAAGTTTCGTTTTTGTGCTGTTAACAGGGATTTATGTAAATATGGCGATTTCGCATGATCATTAAGCGTTGAAAATAAATGAGGTAAGAAAATGAAAAAGTCTGTAGGTAAGTGGATTTTATTTGGTTTAGGGCTAGCCTTCTCAAGCTTCGCATTCGGTGAAACAGGCGAAGCTGTCGGTAAAAACTGGGCGCCAATTGCCGCTGCTATTGCAATTGGTATGGGTGCTTTCGGTGCTGCTTCAGGCCAGGGTAAGGCTGCAAGTGCAGCACTTGAAGGTGTTGCAAGAAACCCAGGCTCTCGTGGTGAGGTTTTCACTCCGCTTATCCTTTCCTTAGTATTTATGGAGCTTCAGGCTCTTCTCTGCTTTGTTATTGCCTTCATGGTAATGGGATAAGCATCAAATGGTGCGTTATAGACGCACCTCCCTCCTTTTTTCTTAATAAAATCAAATGTTTAATTGTTTTTGTGTTGTTGCCTGCTGTTTGCTTAGTGCGTGGTGACCGAGCAGCAATGCCTCGTTACGGCCATCGTAAACTCTTGGCACATAGCTGGTGTTCAGACGATGCGCTAGCATCAGGCGTCCATAACTGGGCCTGCTTCCTTGTGCCTTGACTTCACTTCTTTGCAGACCCAGCCTGACTGGTGAATTGGTCTGAATGGCGAGTGTTCCACGTGAAACATAGTCAGGCTCACTTATCATCTTTTCTCTGTCTTAAACGTACCATGTTTAACAAGAATAGTTTTGTTTGAGCTAATTATTGAATTTAGTGATGCGTTTCGGAAATGTCTCATAAATTTTATGCAAATCAATCATCAAACATAAGAAAAAATACTAATGCTAAGGTTTTGAGATAAAAATTTAAATTTTTTCTCCTTTTTCTTATGTTCTTACCTGTCAAAACATATTTTTAAGTCTATAAGCCAAAAAAGCGACCATAACTTACTCATGAGTCAATAAATCTGCTTTAAGAGGCAAAATTTTTTCAAATTAAGCAGATTTTTTTTGAAATACTCATCTTGATTGAAAAATTTCATAGAAATGCAGTTTTAGAGTTGCTCGTCGGAGCAATTTGTCTCTTATCTGAGAAAAAATGGCTGCACAGAAAAATGATTGTCCAAATAACAGCCTCTCATGTTTCACGTGAAACATTGAACCGGCAATGATACAGCTAAGGGTGCAATAGCTTTCGAAGAGAAGTGGTCGTGTTAAGGAGGTTGAATGGGTAGGGTTATAGCAATATCAAATCAGAAAGGTGGCGTCGGCAAGACGACAACTGCAATAAACTTGTCTGCAAGCCTTGCCGTTGGCGAGAAGAAAGTTCTGCTCATAGATCTAGATCCACAAAGTAATACAACGAGTGGCCTAGGCATCTTTCCTCAGAGTTTTGATGATGGAATTTATGAGGTGCTCACAGATAATATTCCTTTAAAAAACACCATATTAAGAACCGAGCTAGAGTGTCTAGATGTGGTCCCTGCTTGCCAGGACCTGATTGGTGTGGAGATCGAACTATTAAATGAGCTAGGTCGCGAAACCAGGTTGAAAGAGGTTTTAGAGGGAGTTCAGCGGTGCTATGATTTTATTATCCTTGATTGCCCACCAGCCTTAGGGCTTTTGACGATCAATGCATTGACTGCTGCCCACGGGGTTCTGATCCCTCTACAGTGCGAATACTACGCCATGGAAGGGGTGTCTCAGTTATTAAAAACCATCGCATTGATACACAAGCGCTTGAATCAAGGGCTAGAAATCGAGGGTATTTTGCTAACTATGTATGACCGGCGAAATAACCTCTGCACGCAAGTAGAGCAAGAGGCGCGCAAACACTTTCCAAACGAAATATTTTCTACCATGATTCCTAGAAATGTAAAGCTTTCTGAAGCACCATCACACGGCAAGCCAATTCTGCTATATGATGTAAACAGCAGTGGATCCCAGGCTTATCTGCAGCTGGGTGAAGAGGTGTTAAAAAGAACACAAGAGGCGAATTTAGATAAAAATGCAGGGTCATGCCCCAGTAGCAAGACTCAGAGATTAGAGAAAACAGAGTTTGTGGAAGGGTAAGGCGATGGCTAGTGAAGAAGAAAACAAAAGAAAAGGTGCTTTAGGCAAAGGGCTACAGACTCTGATCCGCAACACAGGAGACTCTTACTGGGAACAAGGAGGCCACAGGGGTAAGCAAGGGGAATCAAACCCTGAAGCGCAAGTTTTTTATGTGGATCCAAGCCTTATTGACCCAAACCCCGAACAGCCACGTAAGTTTTTCAAACAAGAAGAGCTTAAAAACCTTTCCCAAAGCATAGCTCTTGATGGGGTGCTTCAGCCTCTTATCGTCGTCAACAATGCTAATTTACCAGGAAGGTTTCTCCTTATTGCAGGAGAGCGTAGGCTTCGAGCTAGCAAGATGGCAGGTCTGCAAAAGATCCCAGTTATCATCAAAAACACCTCTCCTGATGACCGCTTGAGGGTTGCGCTAATCGAAAACATTCAGCGAGCAGACTTAAACATTATAGAAGAGGCGATGGCCTACGAAGCACTTATAAAAGAGTATGGATTAACTCAGGAACAATGTGCTGAGAAAGTTGGAAAAGATAGGAGCACCATCACCAATGCCCTCAGAATACTGAGTTTACCACGTACGATTCATGAAGATTTGTGTGAGCAAAGGTTAAGTATGGGCCATGCCCGGGCATTTTTATCGCTAGGAAGTTCGCATCAGATACAACAAGCTAGGGATATTGTGATCCGTAAAGGCTTGAGTGTCAGAAAAACTGAATTATTGTGTCGAAATTTGAGTAATAAGGCTGCCTCCAAGAATAAAGGACAATCAGCTCTCAACTTAGACCCTGATATTGAGTATATTGCAGATAATTTGCGCAATTTCTTAAGAACAAAAGTTAAGATATCCGGTTCCGCCCAGAGAGGAAAAATCGAAGTTTCATACTTTTCTACTGCTGAGTTGGAAAGGATTCTTGGTCTTATTAGTAAAAAGATGTAATATCCCTGTAATTTATTTTGAGGTGACAAGGGCTCGGTCATGTTAGGGCTAGTCTTTACCGTATGGAATAATAGGTGATTCGTTTCTCACTGAAATCACTGACTTCTGTGCTAGGGCTTACTCCTAAATTTAGGTTCAAATCTCGCTTGTTTAAAAAGCTAAGATGAGATATCAAACACTCACCGGCCTTTGTTCTGTTGCTCCAGACAGTCCCATTGATGAGGAGGGGGAAAATGGCATCGCTTAATCTTGTTCCCAATACCGGACTCGTGCTAATTCAAGCTGGCATATTCATTACAAATTTGATCGCTGTAAAAAAGCTTATGGTCGAGCCCTATTTGAAGCTAAGAGATAAGCGTGTAGCTCAGACTAGTGGCGGACAGGAAGAAGCAAAAAAAATTGTAACACAATGCCAGCAAACGTCGGAATCCATAGAATCTCAAGTCAATCAAGCCTATGAAGAGGTAAAAGATTTTAGGGTTACGACAAAAGGCAGTGCGAGTCAAAAGCAGCATAAGCTCGTTACTGATGCCAAGGAAGAAGCAAAAACTTACCTTGATGACATCCATAAAAAACTTGAAGAAGATATGCATTTACAGCAACAAAAGGTACCACAGTTAGTCACAGGCCTTGTTGACGAGACTTTTGCAGCGGTTCTAAGGTGAAAGGGTTTTAAGTGGAACACTTTAATTGGATACAGGGATTTTGGTTTCCCTATATAAACTTTTTCTTGTTCGCTTTTATTCTTGTAAAAGTAGCAAAAAAGCCTCTCTCAAATTTGCTTAAGGCAAAAAGGGAGGAGTATGAAAATCAGTTTATGGCAGCTAAAAAAGAACGTGAAGAAGCTGATAAGCGTTTATCAGAACTAAATCAAAGATTATCAAATCTTGATACAGAGCTGTCAGAAATAAAAGCAAAGGCAAAGAAAGAAGCAGAATCAGATGCTGCTAGAATTGTCGAGCAAGGAAGGGTGCTCGCAGAGCACATTAAGGATGAAGCAAAAAGGGTTGCTCAAGCTGAGCTGCAGAAAGCTCAAGAAACTCTTAATGAGCAAGTGCTAAAGCTTGTTCATGAAAAGGTTGCCGAAAAGTTGAAAAATGAGTTAGGCAAACAAGAGCATAGTCGGGTCGTTGCAAGCCAGGTAAATACTTTAACTAGCTTAGCTGCCCGAGGCTAATATTTGAAGAATAAGGATTTAGGGTATGAGTGCGAATGTTGTGGCAATTAAATACGCGCGAGCTTTTGCTAAGCTAACAGGAACAGAGCCCCAGAAAGCAGAAGAATACCTTAGAATGCTCAGTGGAATTAAAAAGCTATTCGAAATCTCCGAAGCCTCCAGGGTGCTTTGTAGTCCTGCAATGCCTCTTGATCTAAAGAAATCGTTATTGAATTATGCGATTCAAGATCTAACTCCTGATGACCTGTGTAAGAACTTTGTGAACAGTGTTGTTGATTCGAGGCGAGCGGAAATTTTCCCAGAAATTATAGACTGCTATCAAAGCATCATTGATGCTGAATGTGGCCGGGTCAGTGCACATCTTACTTCTGCTGTTGATCTCGATGAAGATGAGCTTAGCTCGATCAAGAATCAACTAGAGGCTATTTTTAATAAACAGGTCCAAATTAAACCCCATGTTAACCCAAGCCTTCTAGGTGGGTTTGTAGCACGGGTTGGGAATAACTTGGTTGACCTAAGCTTGAAAACAAGGCTCGATGCCTTAACTAACAACTCAGCTCTCTAGAGGGACGTGAAGACTATGGAAAAGTTACGTGTAGAAGAAGTTAGTCGCATTATTAGTGAACGGATCAAGAACTATGGTCAAGCGGCAGAAATTCAAGAGACTGGATCCGTTTTGACAGTTGGTGACGGTATTGCCAGGGTCTACGGTCTTGAGGGGGCGATGGCTGGGGAGCTAGTTGAGTTCCAGTCAGGGGTCAAAGGGGTTATTTTAAACCTCGAAGAAGATAATGTTGGTGTCGCTGTCTTAGGTAGCTGCACAGATATTCAAGAAGGGGACTCAGTAAAGCGTTTGAAAGAGATCAACGCTGTACCCGTAGGGAAAGGTCTGTTGGGTCGTGTCGTGGATGCCTTAGGCAACCCCATAGATGGCAAAGGGCCTTTGGAAGATATTAGTGCCCGGGACGCTGTGGAAGTGAAAGCACCTGGCATTATTGCTAGAAAATCGGTACATGAGCCCCTGCAAACGGGTTTGAAGTGTATTGATGCCATGACTCCAATTGGTCGGGGACAGAGGGAGCTTATCATTGGCGATAGGCAGACAGGTAAGACAGCAATTGCGCTTGATACGATCATAAACCAAAAAGGTAAGGGTGTGATCTGTGTTTATGTAGCAATTGGTCAAAAGGCCTCTACAGTTGCTCAGATTGTAAATAGGCTGACTCAAACTGGCGCTATGGAATACACGATTATTGTGAATGCGACGGCCCTTGATCCTGCACCGATGCAGTTTTTGGCTCCTTACTCCGGATGCCGTATGGCTGAGTATTTTCGAGATAATGGCCAGCATGTTTGTATCATTTATGATGATTTAACCAAGCAGGCTGCAGCATATCGCGAACTTTCCCTGCTACTAAGACGTCCTCCAGGGCGTGAGGCATTTCCTGGGGATGTGTTCTATGTTCATAGCCGCCTTTTAGAAAGAGCTTGCAAGCTCAATGATGACCTCGGTAATGGCTCTATTACTGCGTTTCCCATCATTGAAACCCAGGCTGGCGATATCTCTGCATATATCCCAACCAACGTTATTTCGATTACGGATGGTCAGATTTTCTTGGAATCCGATCTTTTCTTCAGCGGTATTCGCCCAGCAATGAACGCAGGTTTGTCGGTTTCAAGGGTAGGTGGTGCTGCTCAGATTGCTTGTATGAAAGCAGTTTCAGGCACGGTTCGGCTCGAATTGGCCCAGTACAATGAGCTCAAAGCCTTTGCTCAGTTTGGTTCGGATCTTGACGAGGCTACCCAGAAAACCCTACGACGTGGTGCTGTTTTGGTTGAAATCCTAAAACAACCTCAGTACGCGCCATTAGATGTTGCGATGCAAGTTTCCGTGCTTTATGCAGCAACCAGAGGCTTTTTGGACGATATGGAGCTGGAAAATCTAAGTGCATGGGAAGAGGATTTCTCTAATTATATGCGCTCCCAAAAAGGTGACCTCCTCGATAAAATTCGCAGCAACGCTAAGTTGAAAGAAGTCGAGGAAGATCTTAAAAAGGCACTTAGCGATCACAAAGCGAGGTTCAAAAACTAATGCCCAGTTTAAAAGATACCAAACGAAGAATCGTTAGTGTCAAAAGTACCCAGAAGATAACCCGGGCCATGAAACTGGTTTCCTCTGCTAAGTATGCTCGTGCCAATAGGGCCATTGTTAATGCTGGACCCTATGAGCAGTCTTTTAGAAATATGATTAAGACCCTGATCAACGAAGAAGAAGGTCCACTTAAATCTCCTCTTCTCGAAAAAAACCCCGAGAAGAAGGCGCTGATCGTCGTCGTTAGTTCGGATCGTGGGCTTTGTGGGGGGCTTAACTCTAATTTATTCAAAGCATGCAATAACTTGCTAAAAGAAAAACAAGAACAGGGTGTTGTATGTGACCTTGGGCTTTGGGGAAAGCGCGCTATCATGTTCGGGCAAAAAACTTCTCTAGAGGTGAAGTTTGAGCTGGAGAGGGTTTTGGAAAATCCTACTTTCAGCTTTGCTAGAAAGAGTGCGTCCAACTTCTGTGCTTGGTTTGAGCAAAAAAAGTACGATCGAATCATCGTCGTGTACTCAAAATTTAAAAATGCGATGACTCAGACACCGACGGTTGAGCAGATTTTACCTGTCCAACTCGACAATGAGTCTGCATCGGGTAGCCGACAAGCTTCACACGCTAGCGACTTCATTTTTGAGCCGTCCAAGGCTGCTATTTTGGAGTCCGCTGTAGCTAAAAAAGTTGCCTCTAGCCTGTACCATGTTCTGTTGAATGGCTCAGCTTCAGAGCATGCAGCAAGGATGACGGCAATGGACAATGCTACCAATAATGCTGAGGAAGTTATCCGCAGCTTAACGCTTGAATACAATAGGGCGCGACAAGCTGCAATTACTAAAGAGCTGATAGAGATCACAAGTGGTGCGGAAGCTTTGTAAACAAGGTTGGATGCTCCCATAATTATATTTAACTAACTGATTTTATTAATTTTAACTGTTGAGCGGAGAGTTGCATGTCGGAGCAATCGGGAAAAATCGTTCAAGTCATGGGGCCCGTCGTCGATGTGGAGTTCCCTGAAGGTAAGATTCCAGCAATTTACAATGCGCTAAAGGTATCTAACCCTTCGATCAGCGATCAATCAGATAACTTAACCATGGAAGTAGCCTTACACCTTGGTGACAATGTTGTTCGTTCGATCGCAATGGACGGCACGGATGGGCTTAAGCGTGGTGATTTGGTGAAGGACACTGGTGACCAAATCTCGATCCCAGTAGGCAAAGGTGCTTTGGGACGAATTATGAATGTAACGGGTGATCCAATCGACGAGGCTGGACCAGTTAGCTTCGAAAAGCGTTATCCCATTCACAGAGCTGCCCCAAAATTCACAAACTTGGACTCTAATCAAGAGATTCTGATCACCGGCATCAAGGTTGTTGACCTGATGGCCCCATTTTTAAAAGGTGGTAAGATTGGTTTGTTCGGTGGAGCTGGGGTAGGTAAAACGGTACTTATTCAGGAGCTTATCCATAATGTTGCCACCCACCATGGTGGGTACTCTGTTTTTGCCGGAGTGGGAGAGAGAACCCGTGAAGGTAATGACTTGTTTTATGAAATGAAAGACTCTGGAGTTATCGATAAGGCTGCATTGATTTTCGGCCAAATGAATGAGCCTCCTGGAGCTAGGGCAAGGGTTGCGTTAAGTGCTTTGTCTGTCGCTGAGTACTTTCGTGATGAAGAAAACCAGGACGTACTGTTATTCGTAGACAATGTTTTCCGCTTTACCCAAGCAGGTGCCGAGGTATCAGCCTTGTTAGGTAGGATCCCGTCTGCGGTAGGTTACCAGCCTACTCTAGCTACAGAAATGGGCGAATTACAAGAGCGAATCACCTCTACAAAAGACGGTTCAATTACATCTATTCAGGCCGTTTATGTGCCTGCGGACGATTACACTGACCCAGCGCCAGCAACCACCTTCTCTCACTTGGATGCGTCTATTGTACTAGAGCGTTCCATTGCTTCTTTGGGTATCTACCCGGCTGTAGACCCTCTCGCTAGTAGCTCTAGAATTCTCGATCCAGGCATTGTTGGTGAAGAGCATTACGACGTTGCGTCAAGGGTTCAAGAGGTTATCCAAGGTTATAAGGACCTTAAAGATATCATTGCTATCTTGGGTATGGATGAATTAACCGATGAACAAAAACTGACCGTAGCGCGAGCAAGAAAAATTGAGCGTTTCTTCAGTCAGCCTTTCTTTGTTGCTGAGCAGTTTACAGGGAACCCTGGTGTTTTCTGCGAGCTATCAGATACAATCCGTGGATTCAAAGAAATCTTGGATGGAAAACACGATAGTATTCCAGAGCAAGCATTCTTGTACTGTGGAACCATCGAAGAAGCAGTTAAAAAAGCTCAGAGCATGTAGCTTAAGGAAAGGAGGCATTAAATGGATGGTGCATTTAAGGTGCGGATTTTGTCACCAGAAAAGCCACTGGCAAACTTAGAAGCCTCCCTTCTGGAAGCCCCAGGAAGTGAAGGCCAGCTGGGAGTTTTACCAGGGCATGCAGCTTTGGTGACAAGCCTCAAGCCGGGGATTCTAAAAGTTGCAGACTCAAAGGAGCAGAAAGACTATCATTACTTTGTGTCTGGTGGGTATTTGCAGGTAGCGGGACAGCATGCAACCGTCATGGTTGAGGTGATTGAAAGTCCTGAGCAGATAGACCATGATAGAGTTCTGCAAGCAGAAAAACGTGCCATGGAGCGTTTGGCCAAAACCACAGATAAAGATATTGATATTGGTCGTGCGTTGGTTGCATTGACTCGCGCTAGAGCGAGAAAATCATTGCTAAAAATGGCGAAAAAGGGCGTGCGACTCCCTTAGATTTCAAGCTGCATCGATAAATGGGATGTGCTGTTATGGTTCCAGGCGAACAAAAAGGAGGTGTGCAAGCATCTCCTCTTGTTTTTTGGGATAACTATGGATTCAAGTCCAAGCACTCTGGGATCGATCGTTATGCAAATTGCCTAGCCCAAGGCTTAAGGCAGCATGGAGTTGCTCCAGTCTTTTTGCGGTACCACAGCACCCCTCAAATTAACTCTATAAGTGTCGGTCCAAATAATTGGTTTGAGCGGCAATTTCTAAAAGCGAAGTTAGCTTGGCCTAACCTTTCCTTTACAAAGCTACTCAAACACCAAAAGTCGCTGGAAAGCTTGTCAAAAAAGGCGGTGTTCCATGGCTTGGCTAACTCTAATCTTCCCTTTGCCCTTCCTAAAAAAAGAAACTTCTCATATGTGTTAACTGTTCATGATTTGATTCCGCTATTTTCAGATAGCGGCGTTTCCACGTCTTACAAACTTCAATTTTCATATATGCTTCCTAAATCGCTGGAATACTCTGACCTTGTGATCTGTGTGTCACAATGGACTTTAGATCAGTTGTTAGAGCGGTACCCACTGGCGAAAGACAAAACTGTCTTGGTCCCTCATGGTATGAATCTTCAGCAAAAGAGTGAGGTGCATAAAGCTTTAGAAACAGATTCAAAACAGCTCCTATTTGTAAGTCGCTGGGAGCCATATAAAGGCTTTCAGCTGATCCATAAGCTCCTAGGCAAGCTTCCTCCTGTCTATAAAATGATTGTGGTGACCGATAACAAAGGAGAACAATACCTCAACCAGCATGCTGCCTCCCACATGTTGGCAAACCGACTGTTTGTGCTTCATTCTATTGATGATGCAAAGCTTCAACAGCTCTATGAGGTGTCAAACCTTTATGTGCACTTTAGCCGTTATGAAGGCTTCGGATTACCTATCAGAGAAGCCCTCCTACAAGGGACCCCAGTCCTATTCTTTAAGGGGCATGCTTGTGATGACCTGGGCCATAGCAAAGTGGCCTTAGGGATGGATCAAAACTGCTCTGTGGATGACTGGGTCGATGCAATCGAAGCTTGGTCTAGCTCCAAATCAAGCCCCCATTTTCATGGGCATTTATCTGAATATTTGGATAGTCAACCTACCTGGTCCGATACCGCTGAAAAAGTAAAAGCATTGTATAATAGCATTATTTGAAGAGAGCACGTTCGAAACCTAAGATCACACTTGCAAAAGCGATTTATCATTATAGTGGGGAAACTATGAACCCAAGTTACAAAGTTAATTCAGGAGATAACGAAGGTTCGTCAGCAATATTGGTGACTGGTGGATCTGGCTATGTTGGCACCGAGTTAGTGAAGTATTTAGCAAGCATGGGAGAGACGGTGGTCTCTATGTACCGGCATCGACTGCCTGAGCCACGAGAGCATGTCTTTCCGGTATGCTCTGATCTTGCTTCTGAAGAATTACTTGCAGCTCCCCTAAGAGGAGTTGAAACAGTCATTCATCTAGCTTGGGAAAGAAACCTTTTGGGACCAGAGTCTGGTAATGTCAGCTTTGGCCTAGGGAGAAATGATACCAAAACCAACAATATCAGGCTCCTTCAAAACCTAGTTGCAGCGATGGAAAAAGCGAACACGAAGAGAATTGTTTTTGTGAGTGCCCACGGAGCAGCTTATAACGCTGCAGAGCCATTTCTGAGGGAAAAATACTGCGGTGAAATATGCATTCTTAACTCTAAAATCCCTGAAAAGGTGGTTGTAAGGCCGGGAATTATCTACGGAGGTGACCAGAAGAGGGATCGATTTATGAGTACCATTCGCAGGATTCTAAGGTTTCCAGGGCTCTATCCGGTTCCAATGGTTAATGGAAAGCTTTATCCACTTTATATTGGCGATTTTGTGAAGGGCTTGATGACGCTGGTGAGGCGTCCTCTGCAAGAGCCTAATAAAATCATCGATTTCCTAGGAACGGAAGGCCTGAAAATAGAGGAAATTTTTAAACTAATAGCTGAAAGTGATAACAAGTCTAGCAAAGTTGGGATTGGAAGTTATTTTGGGAATATACTCTTATCCCTTATTGAAAAGGATCTAAAAAGTGACCAAAATTTAGTGCGACTCAAAAACTATTTGGTTTTTAGAAAAAATGATGACAGAAAGCTCATGCTCGATGAAGACATTCAAAAGATTTTGAAAAGGCAGAGCAAGAGGTTTAAGGAGGGAGTTAGGACGAAGAAGTTAAGTAAAGAAGCGCCGCAAGTGAAACTCGCACCAAGTCGTTAAGTCAAGTTAATGTCTTTGTGATTATTCCTTAAAAATGCAGGCACATCCAGATCATCCTCTTTGCTATCTAAAGAGCGCACTTTCTCTGCAAGTTCTAAGGCTTCATCTATTCTTCTGTCGATATCATCGGTTAGTTGGCTTCCATCGTCTAAAAAGAACTCGTCATCAGGGTCAGTAGGAAACTTTGGGCTTTTGCTAACAGTGCTAGGACTTTCCATAGGTTCAGTGTTTTCGTTAACCAGCTTACTCGCTTGATCTTCTATTGGCTCGCCTTGAGCTTTAGTCTCGATAGCGTTTTCTGCTTCGCTAGGCGTGTTACTCGCAAGGTTTATCTCAGGCTCATCCTTCGGGTTCTCTTCCTTAATCGTATCCTCAACACCTGGTTGGCTTGATTGAGCAACCTGATCAAGGGTGAACCTAGCTAAATCAGAGTCGTCGATATGACTCATGCTGTGATGGTCGTCTATTTCTTCCTTTTGGGGTTCCTCAAGAGTGGTTTCTTGTTTCGGCATCGGAGTGCTAATTTTTTCTTCTTTTGCTTCATTTAAAATCGAGTTGAAGCTCATCTCTCTTGGCGTATTTGCCATCTTGCTTGTCGCTCCTGGTCGTGTATTGCGACGATAGTATGAGCTGCTTTTCTCTTCCCTTTCTGAAACCATAAAATCTTCGTCTTCAGCAGTTGGAAATCCGGTTGCAATCACTGTAATCCGAATGGAGTCCTTCATATTTTCGTCGATAACAGCACCAAAAATAATATTTGCATCTTCATGTGCCGCATCCTCAATGATTGAGCATGCTTCATTAATTTCAACAAGAGAAATTTTCTCTCCGGCTGTGATGTTGATCAGGATTCCTGTGGCACCTTCGATATCCACATCCTCTAGCAAAGGGGAAGAAATAGCCTGATAAGCGGCTTCTTTTGCTCTGTTTTCTCCCGTTGCAGTTCCAATACCCATGAGAGCATGGCCCATGCTGGACATGACCGTCTTTACATCCGCAAAGTCGACATTGATGGTACCTGGGATATTGATAATATCACTGATCCCTCTAACAGCATTTACAAGAACTGTATCAGCCATTTTGAATGCTTCAAGCATACTCAAGTCGGGGGTGGCAATTTTCAACAAACGGTCGTTGGGAATCACAACGAGGGTATCCACATGCTCTTTCAGTCGAGCGATGCCTAATTCGGCGTGCTTTCTGCGCCTTTTTCCCTCAAAAGAGAATGGTTTGGTAACCACCCCAACTGTGAGGGCACCGTTTTCCCTTGCAATTTGTGATACGATCGACGCACCACCGGTCCCTGTTCCGCCTCCCATGCCTGCAGTCACGAACACCATATCCGAACCACCTAGTGTTTCTTGGAGTTCGTGGCGGTCTTCAAGGGCTGCATCCCTCCCTATATCAGGATCAGCTCCTGCACCTAGGCCCTTAGTTAATTCCTTACCAATTTGGATTTTGTTAGGTGCTAAAGCAAAACGTAAGGATTGAACATCGGTATTTGCAGCTACAAATTCGACACCTTCGATATTAGAACGAATCATGGTGCTTACAGCATTAGTACCACCTCCTCCTACGCCAACAACCTTGATTTTAGCACCTGGAGCAGATACCTCTTGTGGGTCAAATGCCATAAGCTTCTCCTAATGGCTTGTCAATTTATTCGGTGATTGCGAGAATTACACTAAGTTTATTATAAGGAAGAGGAGAAGAGGGTGTCAATGCTTTGACGGCTATCACTAGCTCAGCTCTTTTACCCATGAAACAAAATTGTGAAAGTACTTTTCTAAGACCCCGTGTTTTGAAATAGGATCTTTTTTTAAACTCATGAGCTGTTCTAAGATCAACATACCGGAGACGGTAGAGTATTTGCTCGCTAGCTGCCTTTGTTCGAATGCTTTTTGATCCATGGTGTCGATATTTAGCTGCTTGCATGGGTTTGGAAGGGTTTTGCGGACAGGGATTTTTAGTATGTAACTCATCATTTGTTCGAGACCTTGGACATCTGAGCCTCCCCCAGTCAGTACTAAACCTGATTTAAGTGGAAGTTTGTGTGCATCAAGGTGCTGTTTTAGCAGAGTTGACAGCTCCAGCACTCTAGAGAACAAAATCATATAAAGGTCTTCATTTGAAATAAGGGTTTCCTTATCCTGTAAGTTGTTCACCGATATTTTTTGATTTAGTTTGGTGCGGTCTAAACCGACACTTAATTTTAGATGCTCAGCTGTTTCGAATGGAATCCCCAAACCAATAGCAAGGTCATGGGTCATGAGCATTCCACCGATATTGATTGTAAAAAGACGAGTCGGTAGGCCTTGATGAAAAATAATACCATCAGTGGTTCCACCTCCAATGTCTGCTATCATGACACCATATTTTTTTTCTTCCTCCGATAAAGTTGCACATGCGGATGCATAGGGCTCAGCGTACAGGTTTTTGACTTCTAAGCCGCAATGGTTACAAAGGTTTATCACATCGTTGAGATAATGTTTATCTGCTTCAATTCTAAAGAACTTTCCTGTTATAAAATCGGCAGAAAATCCTTCAGGCGAATTTGTCGGCTCTCTGTCATCTAAAAAATAACTGAGTGGAATAGCATGAAGGTTTTCCTTATGAAAGCTAGGTTTTTGTTTCATCGCGTCATGCTTTAAAGTTTCCAGAGTGGACTCTTTAACAATCTGGTTTTGTACAGGTATTTTTGTCTTGAAAATATTGCTTTGAAGGTGAGATCCAGCTATTCCAACTACGACTTTGCTGATGTTGGTATTGAACTCTGTCTCAGCAATATCGATGAGTGTCAATAAAGACTGTTTAGCTTTATCAAAGTCGGTTAACATCCCTCGGCGCATTCCTCCAGCGTTGACGCTGATGGTTTCAATACTGGGAGGGCATCCAGGAGTGTTGTACTTGAGGTTGCCAAAACAAAACTTTGTCGTACCCAAATCAAGTGCAAAAATGTTGTTAGATTTCATGTGGTCATCTTTTTTAAAGTTTATACTCTTTGATAAAGGCTTTGTCTTCGAAGTCTAACTCTATATGAGATGCTTTTTGGCCTCTCGTTGATAACTTGTATAAAATTTTTCTCAGCTTCTTAATTTTACCTCTGAAAGGCCTTCTCCCGAAAGAAATGACTGTGCCGGTGCCATTTAAACTGGCAAAATAACCTCGATATTTTTTAAACCAAACTTCCTTGAGCATGATGTTTTCTTGTTTGGATTCATTAATTAACTCAACAGCCTCTAAAAGCCGTGCTCTTTGAATATGGCTTATGCTAATTTCATTACTATTTTTAAAAATAAAGCTATGATCTTCGGGAAAAAAGTCACCTGATAAGGTCGGGAGCTTTGAGCCTTTGCCTAAACCGTATATAATTCCCTCTTCAGACACTAAGCGAGTTTCATCAACCTTGATTTGGAAGACAGGGCTGTGCTTGTCTAAGCTAATAAATATCTTCGTAGGGTGAAATCTAAATAGATGAAGTCTGCTATATTCAGAGTCCTTTAAAAATTCATGGCTCAAAGCATTGAGGTCAAGGCGGCCGTTTTTTTGTAAGTATTGGTCAAAGATGCTTTCTATACGTTTTTTTTCCTGCTTCGATATGGCATTTTGCTGATTAAAAAATATCTGCCAGTTGTGATTAGACATTGGACTTTTAGTACTTTTTAGGTATTCAACTAATTGATGGGTAAAAAAAAGAAAAAAAGCCAAAGTGGACAAGATTACAAGTGAGCTTTTAAGTAGTTTGGTGCCGACGAAATATCTACTCCTCTTTTTGAGTTTCTGGCTTCGGAGAAGTTCCTTTTGTAGATGTGTCTTTTTGTTTGGCAATAGCGCACCTTTTAATAGAGTAGGCGATTTTGCTTGAGTCACCTGCTCCCACAGTTAAGATCACGACTTTCTTATGATTCCTATGCGAAATGATATTTAGTACCTGGTCCTCATTGACGTAAGGATAGGAATCCACAGATGAAGCACGATATATATCTGCTGCTATGGTACTGGAATTGTGCCTGTCACTTGGTTCTTCTCCTGCTGCATAAATAGGAGTAACGTAAACCTGACTTGCTTTAGTAAAAGAGTGTATAAATTCATTATACATTGTATCTAGGCGGCTAAATCTATGTGGCTCGAAAATTACAAAAACATCATGATCAGGAAACGCTGTCGCAACAGCTTCGATACTCGCAGCTATTTTACCGGGGTTGTGAGCGTAGTCATCGATCATAGTGAGTTGAGGGCTTTCAAAAATAATGGAGAGCCTACGTGCAACACCCGGAAAGCTTTTGAGTGCATCAGCCGATTTTTGAATTGGTAGCCCTAAGGAAAAACTAGTCGCAATTGCTGCCACTGCATTGGCAACATTGTGGGGGCCAATAGACTTTAGCCTACAAGCATAATTCTGCTCTTTGTGCTTTAGTTGAAAATTGACAAATTGTCCATCAACCTTAATGTCGGAGGCTTGAAAGTCACTAGCTCTCTTGGTCCCAAAAGAGATCTTCTTTCCTTTGTATGCCTTGTATGCTTCATAGGACGCTTCATCGTCCACAGAAATTACCGTGGTACCGTTTGGTTTGGTGTTATTTAGGTATTGGTTAAAAGCCGATTTAACACGATCAAAGTTTCCGTAATGGTCTAAATGGTCCTTGTCAATGTTATTGAGTAGGGAAGTGGTCGGTTGATATTTTAGAAAGCTTCCGTCAGACTCATCTGCTTCAGCTATAAAGTGCGGACCCTTCCCTAAATGCCATGAAGCATCAAAATGGTGCATATGCCCACCAACTACAGACATGGGATCTTGGTTATGGATATCGAGTAAGTAGCTTAGGATTGCAGATGTGGTGGTCTTACCATGGGTTCCAGCTACCGTTACCAAGTGGTAAGTGTCTGAAATTTTTGCAAGAAGGTCTGAACGGTGGTAAACGGGTAGCTTGTTGGCATTAGCCCATCTTAGCTCTGGATTATCGTTTTTAATCGCAGAGGAAATCACGAGTGCATCAGCATGAATCGCATTCTGCTCGTCATGGTGTGGGTAAACCATAATGCCATTTTCATCAAGTATATCCCTGTTTTTTCCTCGGCTTAGATCGCTGCCTGTGACTTGATATCCTTTCGACTTTGCGATGATCGCTAAGGGGCACATACCGCTTCCCGCTATGCCCACGAAGTGAAGCGATTTAACCTGTTTTACACTTTCCAGCATCAATGTTAGGGACCTCCTGTCCTAGACGCGCTAATACCGCAATGACGGTAAAGAAAATAAGAAGGGAGCTTAACCCACTGCTAATAAAGGGCAGTGGAATCCCTTTGGTTGGTAGAATTCCAGTCACCACACCGATATTAAAAACTGACTGTAGTGCTATCAGTGAGGTCAGCCCGAATGCAAGTAATTTTTTGAAGTGATCAGTGTGAGCACTGGCTATTCTAAATCCGAGTCGCACCATATTCCAATAAAGTGTGCAGATTAGAAGGGTTCCGACCAGCCCCATCTCTTCTCCAATCACTGACAGGATGAAGTCTGTATGCGCCTCAGGGAGAAAAAACAACTTCTGCCTAGATTCTCCTAAACCTGCTCCAAAAGCTCCTCCATTTTGAAAGCCAAGATAACTTTGAATAATCTGAAACCCACCTTCTTTAAAGTCATTCCATGGATCAATAAAGCTTGTTAAGCGTTTCCATCGGTAAGGAGCTGACATAATGCCAACAATACCAAAACTTAGGGTCGCAATTGTGGAGGCAAGAATAAACCCATGGCTTGCTCCACTGACATAAATCATTAGAAACGTAAGCGAAATTAGAAGCACCGTAGTGCCAAAGTCTGGTTGAAGCATTAGAAACACTACAAAAGCCATAAGAATTAACAGGTTAGGCAGTATTCCACGCACAAATTTTGTGACGTCACTTTTTTCCCTACTAAGGTTCTTAGCCAAGAAGAAAATTAGCCCTAGTTTTGCAAGCTCTGATGGCTGAAAACTGGCAAATCCAAAATTAATCCACCTTGCAGCACCTCCCACCGTTTTGTAGAGCTGGGGGATCAAGATCAAGCTCAGTAGGAGAAGGCTAACGATCAGTAACGGAAGGGCCAAATGCTCGATAAACTTAAAGGACACCCATTTAAATAGAAGGATGAGGCAGGTGCCACCAGCGATGGCAAGCAGCTGCTTTTCCATGAAATAGAAGGAGTTATTGTATAATTCGGCACCTTTCATAGCGGAAGCAGCGTAAAGAGAAAGTAGGCCTATGGACACTAAAACAGCAGCTGTCGCAATAAGGTAAAGGTGGTAGTTTAGGTTTTGATTTGCTTTCATACTTTCTTAAGTGTCAAGGAGAGGCTTGACTCCTTTTTTAAAGAAATCTCCGCGTTCTTCAAAGTTTCTAAACTCATCGAAGCTTGCACATCCAGGTGAAAATAGCAAATCCGAGGCTTTACATTCCTTAGGGATAAGCTCAGTTAACGCCTCCATTGCAGACTTCAAGCTAGGATACTGAACTGGGTTCATGTCACTTAGTTCTTCACCAATGATTTGTGCGTCTTTTCCAAATACTATAAGAGACTTAATCAGTTTGCGGTACTTCTTCACTGCTTTGAAGCTTTCACCTTTGCCTTGTCCTCCTAGTAGCAAGGTTGTAGCACCTCTTAAATTTGATAGCGCAACTAGAGTGGAATCTACATTGGTCGCTTTACTATCATTTATGACAGTCGCACCTCCTATTGTACCAACTTTTTCAAACCGGTGGGAGAGCCCTCGAAAAGAAGCTAAGTGAGGAATGACCTCAGATATGGGTTGTTGAAGTGCCTTGGCAACTAAGGTGGATGCGTAGTATCCATTGAGCCTATTGTGCCATTCAAATTGCCCAGAAAAAACCGGGTCCACCTGTTCAATCGCAAAATCTGTATCCACGGATTGAAGCTGGCATTTTGGTTGCTCTAAGTGAGCAGCTTTTTTCATCACATGGGTATCCACAAAAGCAGTGGAACTTTCCGAACACATCAGGACAATTTTCCATTTTTCTTTTAAATACTGCTCCATCGTCCCATGCCTAGCTAAGTGATCAGGGCTGATGTTGAGAATAGCCGTAGTGAGCGAGTTTATGTTGTTGGATTGCTCAAGTTGGTAAGACGAGAGCTCTAAAACTAGATATTCGGGAGTCTTTTTAAAGTCTGTGATCACTTCAGAAGGTGGAATGCCAATATTCCCAGCCAAAGCAGAGTGATGACCCAATGTGCTCAAGAGATGGTGAATCATGGAAACGGTGGTTGATTTACCGTTTGTCCCGGTAACGCTGATGATTTTTCCTTTGAAATACGAAAGAGCTAAATCCACTTCACTCAAGATAGGGATGCCAGCTTGCTTAGCTTTTGCAATGTAAGGGTGCTGCGCATGCACTCCAGGGCTTAATACCAAGCCCGTAGAGATGCCCTTGTCGAAGGTTTGCCCTGTGTCGCCCTCTTTCAGCTTAATCCCCAGGTCAGATAATTTGTCTCTCTGTGAGCTGGGCACTTTCCCTTGGTCCACTAAGACAACGTTTTGGCCCTTAATTGCAAGCAACTTGGCTGCTGCCATGCCGGAGCGGCCAGCCCCCAACACCATCCATGTCATAAGAACCTCTTGCGTATGAGACTAGCGGATTTTTAGGCTGAGTAGGCCGACCATAGCTAGTACGATAGAAATGATCCAAAACCTTACAATAACTTTTGGCTCAGGCCAGCCTTTTAGCTCGAAATGATGATGAATAGGAGCCATTCGAAACACTCGCTTTCCTGTTAGCTTAAAGGAGCCAACCTGAGTGATAACAGAGACAGCCTCTAAAACAAAAACCCCTCCTATTATGGCTAGGAGTAATTCGTGCTTGGAAAACACTGCCAGGGCTCCCAAAGCTCCACCTAAGGGCAAAGAGCCTACATCCCCCATAAAAACTTGGGCCGGATAAGTGTTGTACCAAAGAAAGCCCATCCCAGCCCCCACGATGCTTGCTGCGAAGATGGTTAGCTCACCACTGCCTTTTACAAATGGAAAGTGCAAGTATTCAGCCATAAAGTAATTTCCTGAGACATATGCCAAAATTGCAAAACAAGCAGCTGAAATCATAACGGGTCCAATAGCAAGCCCATCAAGTCCATCGGTAAGGTTTACAGCATTGCTGGCCCCGACAATCACAAAAACCCCAAAAGGGATATAAAAGATCCCAAGAGGCATATTTAGATCTTTAAAGAAAGGGAAATTGACAATTCCTGACTCGTTAGCATAGAAGTAGTGGAAGGTGCAGGCAAATGCGGCAATTCCGATTTGCCATGACAGCTTTCCTCGTCCTGAGACCCCTTTTGTATTTTTTTTACTAATCTTGCTGTAATCATCCCAGAACCCTAGCATCCCGTAGCCCGCAAAGATGCCGAGGGATAGCCACAGGTAGTGGTTGAGCCAATCCATCCATAGTAAACAAGGGATGATCACCGCCAATATAATTAGGCCTCCCCCCATCGTTGGGGTTCCTGCTTTAGAAAAATGGCTTGATGGTCCATCATCGCGAACCACTTGTCCAATTTGCTTGACTTTAAGTTTGCGAATAAACCATGGAGAGAAAATAAAGCTAATAATTAGGGCTGATAGTAAGGACACCATCGCTCTAAAGGTGATATATCGGGTGACGTTCAAGGCGCCCCAGTCTTCGACGAATTGATAAAGAATATGATAAATCAAAGCTATATATCCGCTGTTAGTTAGGAATATTGTTCTACAACTCGGTCTAGGCGCACACCATTGGACCCTTTGATAAACACCACCTCTCCTTTGGAGCTTAAATCAATATGAGCTTTAAGGAAATCATCAACATGGCCATAGCTGAGAGCTTGGGTTTTTGGTAGGCCTTCTGAGATAGCCTTATCAACGATAAGTTGTGAGTGTTCGCCAATCCCGATCAAGAATAGGGGGTCAACTCGGGCGTTACAGTATGCCCCTAATTGGCTGTGTTCAGATGCGGCATCGGAGCCTAGCTCAAGCATATCTCCTAGAATCACAACCTTTGCTTGCTTAGGATAGCGCTGTACGAGGGTATTTATCCCTTCTTTCATGCTGTCAGGGTTTGCATTGTAACAATCATCAATGATGGTTAAATCGTCTTTTTCAAAAATGTTAAATCGACCTTTTAAGCCTTTAAAATTCATGAGTCCATTGATCATTTCATCCATCTGTAATCCTGCTGCCGTGCCCATAGCTAGAGCTGCAGCAGCGTTTATAGGATAGGCCGAGTGACCTTCAGAGAATAGTAACTGATAGTTCTTGCCCTTGTAGGTGATGCAGACTTCTAAACCCCCACTGTCACTCCATTTTTGGCTTTTAATGTGAATGTCAGCATCATCTTGGTAGCCAAAGCTGGTTTTTGGGGTGCTTATGGAAGCGCAGCGAGATCGAATCCTCTCATCGTCCTGTGGGAAGATAATGTGCTGTAGCTGAGGGCTAGGATTAAATATCTCAAGCTTCGTCTGTAAGATTGCTTCTTTTGTTTTAAAGATTTCAATATGAGCTGATTTTGCATTGAGGCATGCAGTAATATTGGGCCTAGCAATTTCAACTAGCTTACTTATATCTTGAGGTCTCCGGGCACCCATCTCCACCACCCCATATCGATGCTTGTTTCCAATTCTTTGCAAAGTGATAGGAACACCGATTTCGTTATTGTAATTGCCTGCGGTTGCGAACGTATGCTCATCTATGCTAGCAAGGATTGTGGCTAACATCTCCTTGGTGGTTGTTTTTCCCACTGACCCAGTTAATGCAAAAAGAGTGAGGTTTTTGTGAGCTAAACGCCAAAATTTTGCTAGGTTTTGGAATGCGGTCAGGGTGTCTTGAACAGGAACCCCTTTTTGTTTTTCAAGTTGAGTTAGATGCTCGGCATGTTCTTTTTGATAAATGAAACCTTCCGCACCTTGTTGGAGAGCTGCTGAGATGAATTGGTGCCCATTGAAGTTTTCCCCGACTAAGGGAATAAACCAGTTTCCTTCTACAATTTTCCTAGAATCAGTGATCCATCGATCAACCTTGGGAGCATCGATATTTCGCTTTTTCTGGTTTCCGATATCAGCATCAAAGCACTGCGCATAGTCTTCCCATGATAGTATCAAGAGCGAATTCTCCTATTTTTCAGCTTCTAGAGCAGTCTTTGCTACCTTGTAGTCATCAAACTCGTGCACCTGTGATCCAATGATTTGGTAGGATTCATGGCCTTTGCCAGCTACAAGAACAAAGTCATCGTTTTGGGCATGCTTTATAGCCCAAGTGATTGCAGATTTCCTATCTTCTATCATAACAGGTTGGGTCTTTAAAAATCCCGATTTAATATCATTTAGTATTTCTTCTGGATCTTCACTACGTGGGTTGTCCGATGTTATCACGACTGTATCAGCCATGGCCTCTGCAATGGCACCCATTTTCGGGCGCTTGTCTTGGTCTCGTTCGCCCCCACAGCCAAATACAAGATATATTTTGCCAGAGCAATCAGGCCTAAGGGCACCAAGGGCTTTTTCAAGTGCATCTGGTGTATGGGCGTAGTCAATGAACACATGAGGTTTATTTTTGGTCGTGGGCACCCTCTGTAGTCGCCCAGGAACAAAGCTCAAACTAGCAGTGGACTGAGGTGAAGGCATTTTATTCATCAGCTTTTCAAAAATTGCCAGTGCACATATGAAGTTTTCGATATTGTGCCTACCCCAGTAAGGGATTCTAAATTGGTAGTTGGTGCCCTTATAGTGTAATCGAATGCTCGATCCATCTTTCCCTGTTTTAACTTCCGTCAAAGCAAGGTCGGTGTATTCGTCTCCCTGAGTCTGCCCGTAGGTTACGACATCACTTGTTGGCAAATTTTTGTAGCAAGGGAAAGGTGTGATGCCTGTATTGAGAATAGCTCGTCCACCATTTGCGAGGTTCTTTGCGAACACACTCCATTTTGTCTGCCAATAGGCATCCATGGTTTTATGAAAATCAAGGTGGTCTTGGGAAAAACTTGTCCATGCAATGCATGAATAACTGATGGGAGCTAACTTTTCCTGAGCAATACTATGAGACGAGGCCTCCATTGCTAGAACCTTTACCCCTTTTTCTACGGCTTTTTTTAAGCTTAAGTATAAAAGGGGAGGGTCAGGAGTTGTGTGGCTGCTTGGAAATTGCATACCGTCTATAAATATCCCTAAGGTCCCAATCGTCGCAGTGGGAACATGCTCTGCCTCTAGAAGTGACTTTAGGATCCAAAGGGTGCTCGTTTTTCCGTTGGTTCCTGTAATCGCAACAGGGCGCATTTTGTCTTGGGGGTTTCCGCAAGCAAGTGCGCAAAGATAGGACCATGCCTTTCTTGAATTTTCTACTAAAAGCACCGGGCTTTCAAGGCTTGAGGCCTCTGAAGTGGGCTTTTCTTCAGCGATGATTAAGCCAGGCTTTTTTTTGATTATCTCAGGGATAAATCTGTGAGAATCGGTTGTAAGCCCCTTGTAAGCAATAAAAATATCACCAGTTTCCACGAGGCGTGAATCACAAAGGATCTTACCTTGTCCGTGTAGATTTTTTGTCCAGAGGTCCTCTTGCTGTTTTTTCAGGCAGTTTTTATCTCTTAACAGCTCAAAAGCATGCTTTAAGTTGCAAGACAGTTCTTCATTAGGATTAGTCATTAATCTTTTCTCAATAGAATGCGAAGATTTTCCAGTCAATGTTGTTCATCTGAACGAGAAGACTATAAGATATGTGATCGAAGGAGAACATGCAAACGGGCTGTCAGGCTCTAGGCCATGGCTAGCGTGAGGATTTCGCATTTAGCAGAGTGTAGGGTTTTATCTTGAAAAGGGAGGGGATTTTGAGCAAGCGGTTTAGTGTCGTACCAGCTGTTTACCTTGTACTTATGGACCAGAATAAAGTCCTGCTATCACTAAGGAAAAACACCGGGTTTGCAGATGGCTGGTATGGCTTGGTTGCCGGTCATGTGGACGGTGGGGAAACCATGATGCAAGCTATGATTCGGGAAGCGTATGAGGAGACCGGCATGATGTTGTCCCCTAATGACCTTAAAATGGCTTCAGTAACTCATCGTAGGTCTGATGACCGAGAAAGTGCAGATTTTTTCTTTCTCTGTAAGGAACCTCCATCTAGCTTTGTCAATAAGGAACCTGAGAAGTGCTCAGAGTTAAGATTTTTTTCCATTGAAGCCTTACCATCTAATACGATTCCTTATGTGAAGGAGGGAATCATGAACTGCCTTAAAGGGGTTAACTACAGTGAGGCTGGTTGGGACCAGGTGTGGACAGGTGCTAGCTCTGGTGCTGATTGATTTCTTGATCGGGAGCTACGTTTAGGTATTTCAGGGTTTTTTCAACAATTTCGCTAAATACCGGAGCTGCCCAGAGGCCCCCATAATAGGGTTTTTTTTGTGGCTCATCTAAGACGATATAGACTGCAATATGTGGATCCGACACTGGGGCGAAACCAGCGAAGTTAGCAATCCTTTTGTGATCCGAATATGCTTTTGTGAGTGGGTCTATTTTCTCTGCTGTGCCCGTTTTCCCAGCTGTAGAGTATGACTTGGTGCGAGCCCTTGTAGCAGTTCCTTCCGATACAACCTTTTCCAGTATCTTAGAGATGTGGTGTGATGTTTGCGGGCTTATCACCCTGCGTTTGATGATTGGGCTAAAATCTTGGAGGATACTGCCGTTTGAAGACTCAATTCTTTCAACCAAATAGGGCTTTATCAGGCTTCCCCCATTTGCCAGGCTTGCATATGCTTGGACGACTTCTAGGCCGGTCACGAGGAGCCCTTGCCCGAAGGATATATTGGCAAACCGAATGGGGCTCCAGCCTTCAGGCGAGGATATCGATCCGGTGCTCTCACCTGGTAAGCCTAATATAGGCTTATCACTTGCAAAACCAAACCTCTTAAAAGATTCAAATAATTGATTTTCCCCAATTCTTAGAGCCACCTTAAAAGTGCAAATATTACTAGAGTGAATTAATATTTCCTCGGTGGTACGAAACTCCTTGGGGTGATCATCATGGATGTAGAGCTTGTCACTGACCTCATATCGGCCGCTTTTTTCACAATGATGTATCTCAAACGGACTCGTTTTACGCATATCCATAGCCCATGCCACCACAAATGGTTTCATCACTGAGCCTGGCTCAAATCGGTATGAGATTGAATGATTGGCTGTGTGTGCCATCTTCAGCTTGGCAGGGCTATTGGGGTTGAAGTTAGGATAGTTTGCCATAGCAAGGATGCGCCCCGTGTGGGGGTCCATCACGATGGCAAAACCCATTTTGGCTCCACTTTTCTCTATTCCATTGCGTAGTGCTTCTTCGGTCACACCTTGTATGGCTCGGTCAATGGTCAAGATAATATGATTTCCGGTCTTTTCTGGGGTAATCTGCTTCGCATTCATCAAGATGAGGTGACCCCTAGCGTCTTGTAAGCTGAAAAGCTTGGAAGAGGTTCCTTGAAGTTGCTGGTCAAAGGCATGTTCTAAACCTAACAATCCAACATTGTCTGTCCCAACATACCCTAAGAGGTTTGCTGCAGCGCGACCCCCAGGGTAGTATCGAGAGGGTTCAAGCAGGTAGTGAACCCCTTTCAATTCGAGCTTTTTTAGTTTTTCTGCAACCTGATAAGGAACCTTACGCTTGAGCCAGGCAAAATATTTAGGTTTTTTTGCAAGCGTTTGTATTCTTTTTTTTGATAGTCCCAAAATCTTTAAGAGCTTGCTTATCTGCTTTGGAGTGGGGGCAAAAACTTTCGGGTTAATTGCGACAGAAGGCGTTTTAATGCTAATTGATAGCGGGGCCTTTCGACGGTCGTAAATATTACCACGAAATGCAGAGAGGCTAATTGCCGATTGGTATTGTCTGTCTGCAATGTGTTGAAGCAGGCTCGCAGACCTAGGAAACACTTGAATAATGGTTGTGCGTACGATTAACAGGAGGAACAAGGTGGTAAATATGCCTGAAACATAGCCTGATCTAAGCTTAATTGTCTTTCTGTTAATCATTTTTGAGTCAGATCACTTTACAAAAAAAGCTGTTTTGGGATTTTGTTTTTTTTTAGCCTGCAAATCACTGCTAACAATTTGCTGTAATCGTTCCTTTGTCGTAATTTTTGCGAGCTCCATCGTCAGAAGGCTGCGAACCTTGATAAGGTCAGTTTCTCTTTCCTTCATGCGTCCAATTTCATAGCCAAGTAAGGTGATTTGAATTCGAGAATGGACCCTGAGAAACGAAAAAATGAGCGTTATTCCAAAAAGTAAGTACAATATGATTGTGGTAGGCATGCATGGTCGCTTCACAAGTTAGGCACCTCCTTATGAAGCTATTATTTCATAATTTTTCTAATACTCGTAATTTTGCACTTCTAACTCTAGGATTTGAGTTAATTTCTTCTGTTTTAGGCAGCATAGGAAAAGGCTTGATAATCTTAGCTTCAATGTTTTGCAATGCATGTAATTCATCTGCGGTTAGTGGAATATCTCTTGGGATTGCCTGATTTGGTTTTTTACCTGCTTTTTCCTTAAAGAAGTCTTTTACCAACCGGTCTTCGAGAGAGTGAAAGGTTATGATTGCAAGCCTTCCCCCTTTTTCAAGGCGATTAAAAGCTCTATCAAGTAGTGTTCTAACTTCTTCTAACTCTTTGTTTACATAGATTCTTAGTGCTTGAAATGTTTTGGTAGCAGGATGCTTTTTGCTTTTCTGTTTATAATGAATTGCCCCAGCAACGATATTTGCAAGTTGATGGGTGCTTGTGATTGGGCTTAGTTCACGTTGTTTTACAATGGCATTGGCTACAAATCGGGCTTTGGGCTCTTCCCCTAAGGTCCTGATGATTTTTTCTAACTCTTCAGAACTATAGCTTGCAACAATATCGGCGGCTGAAGGGTCCATAGATTCGGGAGACATCCTCATATCAAGGGGACCATCGTGCATGAACGAAAAACCTCGATCCGACTCATCCAATTGAGGACTCGAAACTCCTAGGTCTGCTCCAATTCCGTGGCATGGAATATCTTTTGGGATAAGTTTGTCAAAATCAGAAAAACGGGTATGTAACAAGCTAAGCTCTTTACTCTTGATTTGCGTTTCAAACCGTTTATTTAAATTTTCAATAGCACGCAAGTCTCGATCACAGGCAAACACCTGGCCGGATGATGCAACCTTTTCCAGCATTAAACTGGTGTGACCACCACCTCCTGCTGTGCAATCAACGGCAGTGTTACCAGCTTTAAGGTTGAGAGCGTCTACTAACTCATGCAGAAGAACTGTTGTATGTTTAAACGTAGGCAAAGACTTACCTCCTAACTTGAGACTAACTTAATTAATCATGTAAACAGAGAGTAAACGATGATTCGTTTGCTTAGGGTTTCTCTGCTCACACCTTAGCAGATGATCAGTGACAGACTTTGATTCGATTAAACATGATGGTTAATAGCTGTATAGTCATAGAGTACCTGAACATTGACACACCTATAGCATGTATAGGCAAATATTGGGAACCTTAGTTTTTAAAGGTACGTAATTATGGGATGATTACAATACACCCCCTTCCTTAAGCCTCTTGGTTGCTCATAGTTTTGTGATTTAACGTATACTGGATTGCTGTTTATTGACCACGAGATGACCATTCCGATCCGAGAATACTCAAAACACATTTGAATATTAGGTAGATACGGATCTTCTCAAAGACCGTCATTACCTATTTAATGGATTAAGGTATGCCTGCGACCTTCCGATGGGGGATGTAGGTTAATTTAACTTTTTTCTCAATAAGGAGGATGCGTGATGAAGCTAAGAAGGCTACGTGGCTTTTGGGTCATGAGCCTGCTCTTGTTTGGTTTTCTGGCTGTTTCTTGTTCGAGCCAACAACAAGGTCAAGAGGATCTTGAAAGCTCGCAATACGAGGAGCAAGAAGATGTCGACCAGCAGGAGGGGCAGGAGGATTACCAAGAGCAAGGTGAAGAAGGAGAGAGTTATTACGACAACAATCAGCTCGTCCAACAAGGTGATTTGGAGGGGCTTGACGGTGGTAATAACCTTCTCGGGGCCGAAGGCGGTCAAGAGGGTGGAAACTATGAGGGCACCGACAATGATCTCGCCAACATTATCAACGAGATGAATCAGCTAAATGCTGAAGGTGGTAATGTGGTTGCAGGAGAGAACGAAGGGGTCTTCGATCAGGCAAGTGACCTGGAAGCTACCGATGCAGTGGTGGACTCCGGGCTGACTACGGCTCCCAGTTCCGGAGGAGGTGGGGTTGTTAGTGGAACGGCAGGGCCAGCAGCAGGACCGGGCTTACCAGAGCTTGGCTCTAAGCTTGCTTACATTGTCGTGAGAGGAGACACCCTCGGTAAGATTTCGAATCGTATTTATGGAACTGTGAGCAAATGGAAGGAGCTTGCTAATAATTCCGGGATTGAAAATCCAAGCAAAATTTACCCAGGTGATGTAGTTTATTATCAACTTACATCTGAGTCTGTGGCATTTGCGACCGATTATGAAAATCTCGCAAAGCAGGAAATTACCGTTGAGAAGGGAGAAACCTTAAGGGCTATCGCAAGTAGAACTTATGGTGATCCAGAAACTTGGAAGTACATTTGGAGACAGAATGGGCAAATCATGGACCCAGATAGGATTGATGTGGGAACCAAGCTTTATGTGATGCCTAAGACAACATTGGTAGCGTTAAAGAGTGACAAGTTTGGAAGCAATAGTATGGTTCAAGGTGTCGTGGAGACACAGATTGCTGACACTGTGCAAGACTCTGAGCTAGTTGCTAGCCAAAGAGTTAAAAGTGTAAAGGTAAAAGCACATGATCTGATTAAGGCAGAGCTTTGGAATGATGATTTCAGCTTCGCAGCAGATGTGGCGGAATGGGATGTTTAATTTTTTGATTTTATTGGGTTAAATGTGAGTAAAAATAAGTTGTATCATTGTTTTAACTACAGAAATACAAGAAACCCACGATTATTAGTGATGTAAGAAAAGCTTGAAATTTGAGATAACAGATTGAATTAAAGCAAAACTGAGTGATTGATTAAGTAAGAAGATATTTTAGGGGACTGATGGAAAGATCTGAATGAGTTAAGCTGAAATAAATTTCCTAGATGAGAAATTAATTGTAGCTAAAATCAAGTGATCATTTTATCTCTCAAACCAAAAAAATAGATTTTCTCTTACCTTTAAGATGCAAAATTAATTTTTTTTCATCGCAAAGAAAAAAAGAGTTTAACAAAAAAGGCACTGCTAGTTGGCGAGTGCTTTTTTTGTTTATACAAAAATATTTATATACATTGAGACCTTACCTGGTGTGTGTTAAGGGGTGAGTAGTCACTGTAAGCGAATCTTGCAACGATTAGGCATTCTTGCTTTGCAATCAGTCACTAAAAATGCCCTCCAATAGATTTGTCAAGGTAATCAATTTCATTCTGAAGCCGAAGTAATAGAGAATGAAAAACCTATTGAAGAATGTTGGAATCAATATGGGAATGATGGCTTTGACCGGCAAAATTTTCCTAGGCGTGTTTCTGTATTCAGCCATCGCTATTGCTGATCCAGAAGCTGGTGAGGATCTAACTGAATATGACGGCTCCACGGAGCAGCTGCCAGAGCGAAAGTCGGATGTGTTCGTGCCGTTTATGTCTTACCTGCTTCCTGGTTTTGGTCAGTGGCTTTCTGGTGAACCTGAATCTGGGTTTCTTTATACGGGAGTTGCCCTTGGATCCATCAGCTACTCGATACAGAACACCAATGCTCTGCAAAGTGCAGGGCTTAGTGAGGATGAAATCAATGAGAAACTCACAGATTTGCAAAGTAAAGACACCACAGTAAGAAAGATCCGATTGGGCTCTCAGGTTCGAGACTTAATGGGTGGTCTCAGTGCGTACCAGAGCTTTCGAACAGCAGCACGTTCAAGGCAGGCCTATGGCGAGTATCTCTTTCTAAGCAAGGAGGAGAGTGTTGCTGAAATTATGACTGCGCCTTTCAGGTTCGATTACCTGAGTCGGTCTTCGACCTATATCCCACTGGGAATTGTCGGTATTTATGCAGCTTTAGTCCTTACCATTAGTGATGAAGATGCCGCAGAAAGCAACTTAAGGAAGTCTGTCTTTTCTGGCGAGGATGCGTTTTATGTGGGAGCAACGTCTTACAATGCTGGAGTTTGGGAGGAGGCCTTTTTTAGAGGCTGGATGATGCCAGCGTTGATGGAATCTATGGACAGTGAGCTTTGGTCGAATGTGGTCTCTGCAGGAATCTTTGCCCTCGCCCATGCGAGTTCTGTTCCAGTGCCAATAGCGCAAGCCTTACTGGGATATCACTTCGGTTCGATCACCCAAAGAAATGGATGGACGATTGGTGAGGCTGTTTTCATTCATGCTTGGTGGGATGTATTCGCCCTAGGGGTCAGCTATCACTTTGAGAAAATCGATCCAGGACAAAGGGTAAAACCAATGCTAACCTTACCTCCCTTGCTATTAACTTTCTAATAAATTGAGTGCTAAGCAAACACAGAAACCTTTGCTGATGTTTTTCATCATGCAACAGGAAGAGGCTCATCTCTTGTTCCTAAGGAACTACAGTGGATTTCACTTTCCTTAAAGACCCTTGCGATGTAAGGGTAAATCAAACCAACTTCTAGGGGAGGTCATCCATTGGAAAAAGATTTACGTTCACATTTAGAAGAATTGCGGAAAACCTATGTCTATCCCACCAAAGTTGCCCTTTACAAGAAGCCAATCAGCCTCGTCAAGGGGAAAGGGTGCAGGGCTTGGGATCAAGATGGTCGGGAGTACCTGGATGCCTTGGGGGGCGTGGTGAGCATTTCTGTTAGGCATAACCATCCTAAAATTAAGAAAAAAATGATGTCAATGCTGGCTGAGGATGAGATTCAGCATAGCACTCATCTATTTCTCTCTCTTTACATGGAGGAGCTTGCTGAAAAACTTGCTAAACTCGCCCCGGGTTTTCCTCGTAATTGTTATCTGACAAACTCTGGATCGGAAGCTAATGAGATGGCCATCATGACAGCTAGGGTCGCAACCGGAGAGCAGATGATCATTGCATTGCGACACGGTTATCACGGGAGCACAAATGCTACGTTGAATTTGTGTGGTCAAGCGAGCTGGAGGTACCCCCATCAAGGTGGTGGAGGGGTTGCTCATGCAATGGCACCTTACTGCTACCGTTGCCCCTTTGGGGCGAAGAAAGGAAGCTGTCAGCTAGAGTGTGCGGAAGATGTACGGAATGTTGTTGAAACCACAACCAGCGGGAAGGTTGCTGGTGTGATTGCAGAGCCTATCCTAGGTGTCGGAGGTTTTATTGACCCACCAACGGAGTACCACTCTAAAGTGCTTGAAATTATTAAAAGTTTCGGGGGCTGTTATATTTCTGACGAGGTGCAAACCGGGGTCGGTCGTACAGGAGATAGCTTTTTTGCAATTGAGCAAAGTGGTGTAGAAGCAGACGTGATTACGATGGCTAAGGGGCTTGGTAGTGGAGCTCCGATTGGTGCAGTCATCGCTCACCGAGACCTTGCTGAAAAGCTACGGGGAAAGCACCATTTCAACACCTTTGGCGGAGACCCTTACCAAAGCATGCAGGCTGGAATGGTCCTGGATATTATCCAAGAAGAACAGTTAATGCAAAAAATGTAGGAAGTTACCTAAAAACCGGACTTTTGGACCTACAAGAACAAGTGCCTTTGATTGGAGACTTAAGAGGAAGGGGGCTCCTTCTCGGGTTAGAGCTTGTGAAAGACCGGGTCAGTAAAGAGCCTGCTACAGATGAGTGCAAACAGCTACTAGATCAGTGTCGAGCTGAAGGCTTACTCGTGGGGAAAGGTGGCTTATGGGGGCAGGTGGTACGCATAGCCCCACCCCTAACACTGACCATAGCCGAGGCTGATGAGCTCTTGCTGAAGCTCAAGAGAGCTTTCGAGCGGATTAGTCAAGCAGACTAGAAAGCCTTTCAATTGGCTCAGAGTTTGGATGCGCCTAGCCATTAGCAAAATTTTGTGCGTGTTATTTTTGGTCATTCGTATTATATCGGGGGTCAATTAAGTATGGAGGCTTTCAGTGGAGTGGATTCCCATCTGCGACGATGAAATTTTTGTTAATTCCTTGAAAATAATACCAGATGTTGGAGCGCAGATAAGTTCCCGTGAATGCATGGAGCTAGCTTATGCTTTTGCTTTGCAGGGTGCCGGACATGTTGCGAGTAACCCTATGGTTGGAGCAGTGGTGGTTGACAAGGAGCATCGCTTTCTAGGTGCGGCAGCCCATTTGAAGTTTGGCGAGGCCCATGCGGAAGCTAGCTTGATCGAAAGCCTAGAAAAACAAGGGTTGATCCCTCGCTTAAATGGAGCGACGTTTTACTGCACCCTCGAACCTTGTTCCTTTCAGGGGAAGACTCCATCTTGTGCTAAGTTACTGAGTCGCTTTCCAATCAAAAACCTAGTCTATGGCAGAAAAGACCCCAACAAAAGAGTTGATGGGAAAGGGCTAAAGATTCTGGAAAGTGCTGGCATCCAATGTTTAGAAGATGCCTGGTTTTCCAAGCAGTCTGTTCGACTCATTAGGTCGTTTAGTTGGTGCATGCGGAATGCCCAGCCTTATGTCGGCCTTAAGGTTGGCATGTCCTTTGATGGGAAGGTGGGCAAAGAAAACTCAGAGCGATTTTGGATTACTGGGGACAGGGCGCGGGAGTATGGTCACTGGCTCAGACACCTTTACGATGGCATTCTCGTTGGTGCTGATACCGTCATTGTAGATAATCCCAGCCTAAACTTGCGGCACCCTCACGTAAAGACTGCTAGTTGCACGACCAAGGTGGTTTTAGACCCCGGAGGCCGAGCATATCGATCTAGGCCCGTTTCAAGCCAACGTTTAGTTTCGTCAAAGAATTCTGGTGATCGTATTTTTTGGGTTGTTAAAAAGGGGCTTCACCAAGAAATGCTTGCGGAAATGGAGCAGCAATTCGGTGAGTCTGGTGTGGTCTTGTTGCAGCTTGACTCCGATGGGCAGGGAATCGATTTGCAGGCTTTGTTGAGGGCTTTGTACAAGCACGGTGTGACTAGCTTGCTTCTCGAAGGTGGACGCTATGTTTGGGCTAGTTTTTTAAATCAGAAATTGGTCCAGAGGATCCATGCTTTTCAAGCAAGTCAGATTTTTGGTGAGAGTGCGACACTCAAGTGGGATGCAGGTTTGATGCCAATGGAAGGCACCCAGCTTGTGGAAAAAAGCATATCACCATTGGGCCCTGACTGGATCGTCGAGGCGGATATTAAGTATTCTGAGGAGGACTCATGAGTTCTGCGCGTCCAAGTTTTGAGACGATTTATATGAAACTTGCCATGACCATGGCGCTCAGGTCTACCTGTAAACGTTTGCAGGTAGGCACGATTATTACCACGGTGGACTTTAGAAAAGTGCTGGCTGTTGGTTACAATGGGAACGCAAGCGGTTTGCCAAATCAGTGTGATACCCAAATTCCAGGGCAGTGCGGTTGTTTACACTCTGAAGAAAATGCTGCCATAAATTGTGACAGTCCCCGCAATGTTGAAAAGCTAGTTTTCGTAACCCATCACCCCTGCGTTTATTGTGCAAAACGTTTAATCAATTTGGGTAATGTCAAAAAGGTGCATTACTTGCATGATTACCGCAATTCCTCTGCCCGAGAGCTATTCGAATATGTGGGGATTGAGCTTAAGAAGATAGAGTTAGATGGTCTTTCAGCAGATGTATAGTGACTTTTATTGGGCATCTACCAAAGCTTTGAATTTGAAGCAAACCACCCAGTTTTTCTCATAAAATCAATATCCAGAACTATGCCTCAAATGAATTCTCTACTGAATTCATTTAAAGGATTGAGTATAATAGGAAACATCAAGTGTTTAGGGTAAACTTAAATATACCTTTTTGACAAATAATGGGAAATTTATTATGCAGCAGCATAATCTCATAAGATACAACGAATCTAATAATGGAATGGGGATTGAGATTCAGCCATTTTATGTGCCCGAACGTTCACTTCCAGCTCATAAAGTGTATTTTTATGCATATGCCATTACGATTACAAATCTAAGCAATGACCCAGTCCATCTTTTGCGTCGTTATTGGATCATTAAAAATGGGATGGGTCATGAAGACCGTGTCGAAGGTGAAGGAGTGGTGGGCAAACAGCCTCGTATAATGCCTAAAGAGTCCTTTAAATATGCTAGCTTCTGCCCATTACAAACCCCTTATGGCAACATGAGGGGGCGATATCAAATGAAGGGGGAGCATCGGGGTTTGTTCTGGGTAAAAGTTCCTGTCTTTTTCTTTAGGCCACCGGAAAACATGGTACAGGAAAACAGGTGCTTGATTTAGCTCCCATGCACCCAGTTTGCTAGTAAGTAAAAATCAAGCGAAGGTTATCGAGCCTAACTTTCGCAGACTCAATATGTCGGATCACCTCTTGCTCATACTGCTCAAGAATCGCAATTTCTTCGCTGGAAATGCTTGGATTAATCTTTGCTAAATACTCAAGCCGTTCGCATTCCGAGCTCAACTCTGCTTTAGCTTTCTTAATAGCTTTTTCCTTTTTATTACTGACCCAGTTGTCTGCTTTGTTGATAATTTTTTCAAGCAGAGGTTGGATAGCTGTGCGCATTTGCGCTCGATCAAAGGGAAGTTCTTCCTCACTCATTTCAGACAAGAGTTGGGGCTCCTGCTTATAGTCTTTTTGTTTGATAGACTTGCCTCTATGATCTAAGCAAAACTCTTTAACAGCAAGGGGAAGGTAGGAGCCTAGCTCAAGATGTTTCGCTCCAACGGCCTCAAGTACCAAGGATACTTCGATAATCATGCCAGTTCCGTGGGGTGATTCTTGCCATTTGCAGATGCTGCTGACCCCTTCTCCCCGATCTAGGAGCAAGCTTAGGCAGCCCTCTACCATTGGGTGATCTAAGCTAAGAAACAAGATGTCCTCACGCTCAAGTGCAACGCTGCGGTCAAATGTGAGCAGGGTATCCTTGTCCTCAGCAATTCCAGGAAAGCGGTCAATAAAGCTCAAGGACTCGGCTCTCACCACCAAGGATCCACGATCGTCAAGCTCTTCGTAATCGATCCCATAATGCTCAAACATTGCCCTCATAAAGAATTCGAGCTGGGGATCATCATCGACGTCTTCTACTAGATCTAGCAACTTTTCACCATGCTCTGGGTCGAATGAGTTTAGATCCAAGAGAACATCGATACTATCCGATCTTTCTTGCTTTAACTGACTTGCTTGTTTCTGGGTTCGTTTTAAAAGAATATCTAAGTATTGCTTCCGTTGTTTATGCTCTGCGTGCTTAGGCAAATATGCGCGGAACAGGAATAATAAATCCTCTACAAATACTTCAAGCAACGGATCAGCACCGTTCCAGGAAACTTCATAACTGTTCAAGCCCTGATGATACCAGTTGAAAAGCACCTCTTCCGGAGTATCCTTTAACCATGGAACGTATATTTCTACTGGTTTTTTTTGACCAATGCGATCCAATCGACCGATGCGCTGCTCTAGGAGGTCTGGTAGACGAGGTAAATCAAGTAAGACTAATTTACTTGCAAACTGGAAGTTTCGTCCCTCACCACCAATCTCACTACTAATGAGTAGTTTTGCTCCCTTTGGATCCGCAAAACTAGCTGCTTCTCGGTCCCTTTCAATGATGCTAAGGTCCTCATGGAAGACTGCAACGCGTGAGTTTTGACCACTTTGAATCGCTATTTCCTCAAGATAATCTTGGATCTCAAGAACTTTTTCTTTGTTGGCGCAGATGACTAAGGCTTTTTCTTCCCCCACTTCTTGCATGAAGCTACGAAGCCACAAAAACCGTGGGTTTTCTGCCGGATTATCGGTAAAGCTACGCTTTAAACCTCTCCCAGTTGCATAGTCCATTAGATGCAAGTCGCTTACCTCATCAGGGTTTTGCTCGCTTAGGTGAGCTTTGTATGCGTTGCTTGCAGCTAATTCAACGGAGTGAAGCACCCTTTTAGGAAAGCCCTTTAAACGTTCCCGCCTATTTCTAAATAAAACCCTCCCTGTTCCATGGCGATCCACCAGGTTTTGGATTAAGGATTTAAACTCAATATTGCCAAGCTCATGCTGCTTTTTAAGGCTTTCTAGCACTTCTGGGTCTTGAGCGAAAAGTTGGCATAGCTTTTCACATAATGACTCAGACCATTGTTCGCTGACCAAGGATTTAGCAATCTCAGCTGTCGATCGCATATTGTCAGCTTCATCCAAAAATTCGTCAAAGTCTGAATAGCGATCTGGGTCCACTAGGTTTAAGAGGCCAAACTGAGTGGCGAGTCCGTGCTGTCTGGGAGTTGCTGTTAACAAGAGCAGGGCTCTGCAAGCTTTACTAAGGCTTTTGGCTACTATCCAGCCCTCATTGGGCTCCTCCTCATCCCAGTCTAAATGATGGGCTTCATCAATGATGATTAGGTCCCAGTATGCGGAGCATGCCTGTGATAGACGCTCGGGGTTTTGAATTAAAAAATCCATCGAGACAAGCGCTCTTTGGTTGAGTTGAAAAGGAGAAATCCCCTGAGATGCTTGCTCTTCGTCACAACGTTTTGCGTTTAATACGGAGAACATGTCTCCGAATCGGCGAAAAATCTCAGCCATCCACTGGTGAGTTAAAGATTCTGGGGTGACGATGAGGACTCTATCGGCCCTACCTAAGGCTTTCATTGCTGAATAGATGAGACCTGCTTCGATGGTCTTTCCAAGACCGACCTCATCTGCTAGTAGGACGCGGGGAAAGGGGCGACGTGATACTTGGTGAGCAATATAGAGCTGGTGAGGAAGTGGGTTTACTCTTGCACCAACCAACCCACGGACTGTTTGGCTTCCGGCTTTACCTCTGATTTCCCAAGCTTCTCGTCTTAGTTCATAAGTTTTATGGTGACTTAATTCGCCACCTAGTAGCCTATCGATGACACCCGAGTGGTCGGTGGGACAAGCCTCGACTTCATACTCCCAAAATGCTTCTTCTCCGTTTACATATTGGAAGTAATCTCCAACCGTTCTTACTTCTTCCACCTTTAAATCTTGACCTTCAGGCCCCCTAAAGTCCTCGCCTACTTGCAGGCAAAACCTTTGAATGGGGGCCGTGGCAGCGGAGTAGCGCCTGGACTCTCCTGATTGGATGAACAGGGCCTCTAGAATACCCTCGTCGGTATCCACTTTAGTTATGGTTCCAAGTCCAAGTTCCGGTTCTGAACGACTAATAACAGTTTGTTTAGTTACCCACATGCTGGTCTCTTCTCAATGATTTAAGGGGGCTGTATTACCTATGTATGGCCAAGGCGATTGCTAGCTTATAACTGAAGCATAGTAGAACTACAATCTAATTATTGTACCCCTTTTTTCAAGGGGCTACCCCATTAATTATTTTATAGTTTTATGATCCACCGCCTTAAAATTTAAGGCTTAAGTCAAATCTTTTGCTTCTTTGCTATTAAGTGTCTTGCCAACCATGTTTACGTCAGACTCAGTGCTCTGAAAGGAGGTGACAAATCGGTAGCAATCACTCTTTTGTGACCAGCAATAAAATTGGATCCCCTTATCTGTTAGCATCTTAGCAAGAGGTTTCGGCATGCAAGCAAAAACTTCATTGATTTCAAATGGGTGCTGGAAGGAGATTGCAGGATGAGAGCTTAAAACCTCTGCTAAGTTCTGAGCCATTCTATTTGCATGGTCGGCATTTTTTATCCACAATTCGTTGTCTAAGTAAGCTAAGAATTGTGCGGAGAAAAATCTTGTCTTCGAAAGAAGTTGTCCCATTTTTTGTGGAGGTAATCTGCCTCTTTTCCAAAGCGAGGGTTCAAGAAAACAACTGCCTCAGCTGCCAAGGCTCCATTCTTAGTGCCTCCAAAGGAGATAACATCAATCCCTAGGTCGCTGCTTAGTTCGTTTGCTTGGCACTTCAACCTAAGCATAGCATTAGCAAATCGGGCACCATCCATATGCATAGGAAGCTGGTATTTATCGGCAATTTTTTTTATTTTCCGAATTTCGTCAATCTGATACACGGTTCCACATTCACTGCCTTGAGTGATGCTGATGCAGCCAGGCTTCCCTTGGTGGGGACGCATTTCAATATGGCCAACAATGGCTTCTTCGAGGAGAGTGGGATCAATATTTCCATGATTTCCAGATATTGGACATATTTTGACTCCCCCGCCTATCATTTCAGGGCTAGCGCACTCGTCATGGTTAATGTGGGACTCTTCATGGCAATATACGACTCCATAAGATGGGCAAATACTTGCGATCGCGAGAGAATTGGCAGCAGTGCCTGTGGCAGTGAGAAAGAAGCGAGCATCACATTTGAAGAGCTTAGAAAACTTATCCTTGAGCCTTAAAGAGTACTCATCCTGTCCATACGAGCTTGCGACGCCTTGGTTTGCCGCGAGCATTGCATGCAAAATTTCCTCACTTAGGTAACTCCAAATAAATATTCTACCCACTATTCATGTGTGATCAGAACGCTATATTTTGGTAGAAACGGATGCC
>JABSRF010000050.1 GCA_013215275.1 Oligoflexales bacterium
GAGTGCGCAATCACAGGCCAGAACTGTACTAAAATTAACCATCAATGGGTAGGACATTTATTTGGAGTTACCTTATAAGACTTCAGGGCCAAGGCCAAGTCATTATTAACTCATTGTCCTCTGGGTTATCTCTAAAAGCCTGGGGGTAAGAAAGATAAAGTGCCAGACCCGGTCCGTGGTAGCGATGGTGCCCACTGAGAGATCTTCCAGCCAAGGGTAAGTGGGCTTCAAGCTCCGTGGTTGGGGCGTTGACGAGGAGGTTTGGTGCATGGAACAAATGAGAGCGATCCCTTAAGATATGGGCATCTCCGAAAAAAGCCATTGATAAGCAGGATTCCGTGGCATTCATTTTTTCGATGGCTTCGTTGAGTACATCGTAACTATAAATCGATAAGTCAGGGGAAAAGAGAATATTGCTCTGGAATGCGCTACTTTCATCAAATTCTTTCATAAGATGTATGCCGGGGTATACGAAAAACCCTCCACTCCCATCATCAAACTCCTTTCCCCAATGGATATTTTCCAAGGCATCTCGGTGGGCCATCGTCTGAAACCTTAAGAACTTCTCAACAGACTTCTTGCTGTATAATGGCCCCATTAGCGGCCCGTCGTTAGGCCCATCTTCTAATTGATCACTGGGGCCTATCGGCATATGACTAACTGCCTTTGATATTTTTTCGATAAATTCTGGAAGCAGTGATCGGAACACAAAAACCCTGCTTGTGGATGAGCAAAGCTGTCCCGCTGATCGGAAAGCTCCATAGATGATATTTCTAACCGCTTTATCAAGGTCTGCAGATGAGTGGACTAAAGCTGCATTTTTCCCACCTGACTGGAGGATGAGTTGCCTGTTTCTAAAGCCCTTATGATCCTTACGAAGCTTATCGCAGTGCTCCTTTGAGCCAGTATAGATCACTGCCTTCACGCGGGTATCATTGAGTGCTGACTTAAACTCGGTAAATCCTCCAAAAACCGTATTAAAAACACCTTTTGGCAGGTCGAGTTTGCTCACGATTTCAGTGAAAAGCATCGTGCAAAGGGCTGCTTGTGTAGAGGAGACTAAAACCAAAGGGCATCCTGCTATGATTGCCCCAGCGAAAAAAAATCCAAAGCTTGTGGTTGGAGTTGAAAAGGGAAGGTATGCGGTACAAACTCCAATCGGGTGCAGGTCATAATCTCCAGGCTTGCTATTGCCGACCATGGCAGGTGCCAGCAAGTTTTCCTTTATTTTTGGCCCGTGAGCAGCGCACCAGTCTAAGTAATCACATGTTGCTGCCACATCATGGTGGGCTTCCCAGGCCGGCTTACCAATTTCAAGCTGTAAACACTTCGCAATAAGGTCTTTTTGACTGCGAAACTCATCAGCCATTCTCTTGATAATGGCGATGCGCTGTTCAAAAGTGATTTCTTGTAAGATTCCAAAGCTCTCATCGGCTGCGTCAACCGCTTGGGTCATCATCTCTTTTGCGGTGGTAAAAGCAAGCAGAGGAGTCCCTCGGCTAGGGTTCAGGGAAATTTTTTCCTCATATTTTTTTTCCCCCTGCGTCCACTCCCCACCAATATAGTGGCCCTGCCACTCAACGGGGTAACTGCCTGTTACTAAATGCTGGTTAAGGGATGCCATGACTACTGCCTTATATTTGTATGTCCAGAATTCAAACGGAAACCTGACGACTTTATTTGAAACTGTTATAGTTATTATACAAACATAAATTGAAAATGCCTCTGGAATAATCCAGCATGCTTAGGATTGGGTGTTAGCATAAGCATGAGGCCACCGGATTGGGTAGGATTCCATGAGGCAGAATCGGCCAAATGAATGAATGATGACAATTTAAATATGAGCTTTAATCATGAGGTGTTCGACCAGGGAAAGCTTTGGCTAGATGGATGGTATATCTATAGCCAGGGGGAAGTTTCTGGCCCCTACAAAGCAGAGCAGGTATTCGGCTACAAAAAGCCTAGTTTTGACGGAGATCAGATTTCAGTTTCTCGAAAAGGGCTCAGTCGCTGGTATGATTACCGATCACTGCGCAAAATTTTCTGGGAGCAAGCGGGGCTTACCGAAACTAAGAAGAAAGAGAGCAAAGTATCAAGAAAACTACTTGCACAGGATTCAAAGAAAAAACTTGCTAGTGAAAAAAAGATTCGCAGTAAGCATCTGGGTATAAAGAAAACAAAAAAGCTAGATTTTGAAAAAGATAAAGCCCTCCGGATTCAGCTGAAAAAAATTGATCAAGCTCCTCCGGCAGCTCAGGAAAAAAAGACTGCTCCTGAAAAGGGGCAAGAGGTATTAAAGCAAACCCTTGCCTATCATCACCTAATACTCAAGGGGCGACTTAGGCTTGGAGCCATTCACAACCCCTTTGCTCTGCTTCTTAAAATGTTCTTAACATTGGGGTACGGTTGGAAAACTTGGTATGAGCAAGCCATGATTGAATGCTCCTATCATATTGATGATCCCAATGCATTGGAGAGCTTAAAAGGCTTATGGAAAGTTTTGATTCCTGGGCCTCATATGTTTAAGATATACTCCTTGGCGCGTCTTGTCTTGCAAATGGAGGTTCAAAACCATTATCGACGCACCTCTCCGCTTTTATCCTTTATACTTGCTTTGGTGCCGCCGCTTGCTGTGATTTATCTCCAATCTGCAATCAATAAGCATTGGCGCCTTCATATCTGTCATTTTGTTCAAAACAAAAAATATTCCTATAAACAAGCTAAATAAACATACAAAATTTCGTGTGTACGTAATTTAGCATTACACATATTTATGGTGGTTGTTGATTTGAATATAAATAAAATATAAATAAGTAAAACTAAATACACCGCTAAGACGAAAAATCCTCAATAGTGTTCAGGCGTTCTGCATTTTTAGCTTCTTTTAAGTTGTAATTAAAATAGTCCTCATCTAAAAGTATCAATGAAAATAACTAAAAAAATTTTTCGGAGGTAGGGATGAAAAAGGTATTATCTTCATTGGTAATGGCTGCGGGAGTGATGGCTGCTGGTCAATCTCAAGCAGCACTAACTCATTGCTCGATGGACTATAAAGTCAAGTCTGTCGCTATTTTTGCAGAGTTTGGCTCTGGTGATGCAACGGTTACATGCCAAGATGTTGTTGGACAATCCTATACTCAAAACCTAGATGTAACCATGGCTGGATTAGGGGCAAAACTCGGAGTTTGTAAAGCAGAGGGCAACATCGAAGCTGCCGGAGTTGGCTTTAGCTTTGAAGAATTTATCAAAATCATGGGAAGAGCTGAAATTGGTCTTCTTCTTGGTGACAAATTTGGTGGAACAGTCGATGTTGGAGCAAGCATTAACCCAACTTTAGACATGCAGGTGACTGTGGGTAAGACTAGCTACTCTGGTTGGTGCTTAGGACTTGGCTCAATTCAAGGTTTATTCTTCAAAAAGGATGGAGAGCCTGTCGTTGACGACGATGATGACATCAGTGATGATATCGGTTGTGGTGATCCAGCAGGACCAGAGATTTGTGATCTATAAGACTTTTTTCTTAGAATAATTTAGATATATCATTGGGCTTAGTCCTGTGAATAGCACTAAGCTTAGAAGCTGTGAGGTGCTTAGGTGATCTTGAATCACCCACCCTCTTGGGTCACCTCGAAAGTATTCAATCTGAAAACGCAAAAAAGCATAAGAAACGACTAATACTAGACCACAAAGACCTGAAGAAATTCTGCTTGAAAATCTATTCTTTAGATAATAACTAGCACAGACTAATAAAAAGACAAGACAGCTTTCAATAAGTTGGATGGGAACCCTGGGTACTTGAACATAATGGTTTGGAAAGCTAACGGCCCACCAAGGTGGATCCTCTATCATGTGCCTAGGAATCGGGATGCCATAATCGTCTCCGTTAAAAAAACACCCTAAACGACCTATGCTTAAGCCCAACAGTCCACAAGGAATCCCTAAGTCAATAATTTTAGTAATGGGTATCTTATTAAGGTATGCAAATAGAGTAGCAGCCAAACTTGCTCCTAGCATCCCTCCATAAAAAGTCATTGGACCAAAAGAAATGAGTAACCAAAGAAAATCGAAGAAGCTTGTAACTTTATTCCATTCATCAATAAATATAGATAGGATACGAGCACCAAAGTAACCACCAACATAGGCGCACGTGTATAAACTAGAGACTTGATTAGCGCTTAGAGAAATGCCCCATTTAAGATTTAAGTGAAATACAAAAAACAACCCTGCAAGTGCAGCAAGCATATAAAAGAAATGCCAAGCAGGTAGGACGAAGCCTTGCCACTCAATGAGTATTGGGTACATGCAGCTTACCGCGAAAATCTTAGGGTTTACTGATATCCGATTTTACCATAGGCGCCATGATTTGAAATGCTTTAGCTGGAACTATGGTACCCAGAAGGAAGATCAATGCACAACTTATGGCAAGAATCCCTTTTTGCAAGAGAGAAGATTTGTTGGATTTTATCTCATCTGTGCTCTTCGAGCTTTTGGGATTATATATCGTAGCGACGATCTGAAAATAATAAATAAGGGCTATGCAGCATCCGATGGCTGCAACGATCAAAATGCTCATTTGTCCACTGGCATATGCAGATGAGAAAAGTAGATACTTACCGACAAATCCGGACGTAAGTGGGATTCCTGCCAAGCTCAATAATGCTACTGTTAATCCAAATGCATACCATGGTTGTGAATAAGCTAAGCCTAGCAGGTCATCAAGCCCCAGATTATTTTTTTTCTGCTCTTCCAATCTCATAAGAATGCCAAAAGCAAGGATTGTTGCGAGCGTATAGGTTAACAAGTAAAACATCATAGTCTTGTGCAGTTGTGGATTTGCTGTGGATAGAGAGCAAAGGGCGATAGCTAAGTAGCCGGATTCACTCGTGCTTATGTAAGCCAAGGCTCTTTTGATGCTTGTTTGTACAAGGCTTAATAAATGGCCAAATATGATCGAGACTCCGGCCAATATTGAGGCTATTTGGAGCCAGGGTGTAGAAATTTCTAGGATACCAAGCTTATAAATCCTAATAAGGATGCTCATGAAAACTAGCTTATAGGCAATGGTCATAATAGCGCTTATCAATGTGGGTGCCGACTCATAAGTATCTGGAGACCACAAATGAAATGGTGCTAGTCCTAATTTAAAAGCAAAGCCTAGTATGATTGCTGTCACACCTATCCGACCCCAAAGGGAGGATTGCTGCTGTTTTGCCATATAAAGAGACAGCTCATTGAGGTCTATGGTCCCTGAGCTGGCATATAGCATAGCAAGGCCAAAGATGAAGAAGGTAGTGGCGACAGAGCCCAAGATAAAGTATTTTAGTGCCCCCTCTTGGTTAAAGCGATTAGGCTCTATAAAGCCGGTAAGGGAAGCCAATGCTATAAAACTGAACTCTAAGCCTAAAAAAAGGGTGGCAATGTCTGAGCTTAAGAGCATGAGGATAAACCCTATAAGCGAGCATTGAATCAAGCATGCGACCTCACCTCGGAATATCTGGAGGTTTAAGAATGAATTTGATGCAAGGGTGCACAAACCTAAGCTTGCAATGAGCAACAAGCTACAGATTAGCTGATTTGCGAAACGATCTAACTGGGATCCAGACTCAGGAATCATAAGTATAGAACATACCGATGATAAACTGAGAGATAGTAATAAAACTGCTTTAACTGCTTTGGGCTTAGCAAATGTATGACTGAAGCTTTGTATCATGTTGACAAAGCAAGCAGTGAGTAAGATCACAAGTGGAGTATGGGCTGCAGAAAAGTTGAAACTCACTTTTGATACCTCATACAATAAAAACTCCGTTCGTTATTGATAATCTGCTTCAAAGCAGCATAGCAAGTAAAAGAAAAATCATAAAACCTAAGACCATGATCGTCATGTGCCTTTGTAGGCTACCTCCCATGGTAAAACTAAGCACACCGCTTATGGTCATTGTGAAACTGTAGGTGAAGTTAATAACTTTTCCTAGTGCTCTATCTATTATTTTTATTGGAAATAAACCAGTATTTAAAAGTAAGGAGGCTGTCTTGCTCTTTGGTGTCTTTTCAGCTTTGCGGACTTTTGACCATTGTTTTTTTACAAAAAAAGAAGCTAAAATAATCCCGAGAAAACTAAATATGAGCACTGGGGTGCTCTTAGCAAAAACACTTATAAGCATCATGGGAACAAGAAAATCTAAAGATGTGAATAGCTGTGTCCTCTCTTTAGAAGGTCTTATAGAAAGCGAGAGGCAGGTAAAAATCATGCAGAAGATAGTAATCATAGCAAGGCTTAAGCTTACTGAAGCTTTATTGATTGCTAAACGAATCGGAATGGCATGTGAACCAATTTCAATCCAATTGAAATTCATGAAAAAAACGTCTTTGCCTTGCTTGATTCTTTCATCATAATAGGTGAAGAGGTTAGTCATAAAAGCTGTTAACAAGAAAAAACTGCGAATTAAATAAAGCCTATTTGTTTTCACAAGCCACATGGTCGCAATCAAATTAATGATTGCTCCCAAAAACGGTAAGAGTATGACTAAGCAATGCATTGACTAAAAAAATCCTTGTATGAAACCTATCCTCGTAAAATTTTGAAAAAGTCTGAGTTGTTTGTCTTATACTGACGAAATAAGCTAAGGACAATGACTAAGCCAATTGCTATCTCGCAGATAGCTGTCAAGGTAATTAAAATCATAAGCATTTGCCCATCGTTGCTCTGAAAGTGCTTAGAAGCAGCAACAAATATAAGGCAAGCTGCACTAAGCATTAATTGGATCGACATAAGAATAAAAACGATATTTTTGCGAATGATGGCACCAATCAGCCCGATGGCGAATATTATGCATGCTAAAACCAGATAATGTTCAATGGGTACCACGCGGACCTCCATCGCTAGAATTAGCAGGCTGGGCTGTTATATTGTAGATGTAGCGACAAGATAGTGCCGTAAGCAGAGTTAAAAGTATTGCAAGTAAGAGCGGCAAGGAATACTGAGTTTGCTCAAAAAAAGCGGTGCTGAAGGGCTCTAGCTGTTCATCAACGCTCACGTTTTTTTTCATTAGCTTAGGGTTTACGAGTCCTGCATAGGAAAAAGCTGTGAGGCCCACGATTAAAAAAACAAGTGTCATGGATTCTAGCTTGCCTGTTTTAGGCCGGTCTTTTGAACCATGATACCTTAGACTCAAAAGCTTTATGGCAAATTTAAAAAGTGCTAAAATTGCAACGGTGTATATGATGATCTGTACTGCTGCAGCTGTTTCAGCTCCAAGATAAGCATAGATACCAGCCATAAAACATAAGTGGGTTACGAGGAAAATAGCCGCTTTTGCCACTTGCTTCTGCGTTATGACCAACATGGAAAGAACAACCGTGGTCGTGGCAAGAGCATAAAAAACTCGGTAATCATCCATAAAGCGAACCTAGAGGTGGAGGACAAGAGCCATGGCTAGCAGAGTGGGATCGGTTTGGTGAAACCATGCCCGCTACTAAGCCAAAGACTATAATGAACAAAACTGTTAAGTATGGAGTCATGACATCCTTTTTGCTTAGGGTACGGGGTCAGTAGTATATCGCCACTTTGGAGCTTAGACAAATGCAAACAAGAAATAACCAACACATTTTAGTGCTTGGAGCTGGTAACTTTGGAACATGCCTTGGCCAACATCTTGCAAGCCAAGGCCATCGGGTTGAATTATGGGCAAGGTCTCCAGAAGTAGCTGAAGGGATCAATCTAAACCATACAAATCCAAGATATTTAAAGGAAATACCACTTTCTTCTCGTTTGAAGGCCTTTACCAGATTAGAGGAAGCTCCCATTCAGGCATATGATGCGATTGTGATCGCAGTTCCAACGCAGTATGTACGTATGGTGGTCGAACAGATAAGCGATAAGATGCATATTGACCAATTGCTCGTTTGTGCTGCAAAGGGAATTGAAGTAGGCACAGAAAAACTCCCATCTGACATTATGGCTGAAATATGCGGCACCTTTATCTCTCACCATATGGTGTCCTTGTCAGGGCCTAGCTTTGCGATTGAGGTTGCAAAAAAACAACCGACCGGTGTTTCTGTGGCTTCGAGGGTTACGGTAAGGGCTGAGTGGGCTCAAGATGTTTTTCATGCTCCTAAATTTAGAGCTTACACCTCTAACGACCCAATTGGACTTGAGGTTGCTGGAGCTATGAAGAATGTGATCGCAATTGCAGCAGGCGCCTGCGCTGGCCTTGGTTTTCAAGCGAATAGTCGTGCGACTTTGATAACCAGGGGGCTGGCAGAGATGACTCGGGTTGGGGCGGCTATGGGGGCAAATCCCCTTACCTTTAAAGGGCTTGGTGGGGTGGGAGACTTGTTTTTAACGTGTTCGTCAGAGAAAAGTAGAAATTTTTCAGTAGGTTATATTATGGGGCAAGGGGGGAGCCTCGACGAAGCCCTTTCTCAGGTTGGCTCGGTCGCTGAAGGGGTGACGACCACCTTATCTGCGCAAAAGCTGTCAAAAAGCTTGGGCGTTAGCACTCCGATCACGAACGCTGTTTATCAGGTCCTTTATGACAAAAAACCAATATCCCAGGTGGTACAGGAGCTTATCAGCAGAGATGCTAAGCCTGAATTTGAGGTGGAGCTTGAAGTGCCAAAGGATGACAAATAAGAATCTTTAGAATGCCATGAAAAGAGGCATCTCAAAAATTTACGATACATATTGCAAGTGAAAATAAAATGTAGAAAGGGTGGAGGCCCCTTTCTTCGGGCTTAGGCTTACTTGAGGTTGCTAGAAGCAAAGTCCCAATTGACTAGGTTCCAAAAAGTTTCAATATATTTAGGGCGCGCATTGCGATAGTCAATGTAATAGGCATGCTCCCAAACATCACAAGTAAGGATGGGAGTTAAGTCCTTTGTTAATGGGTTTCCTGCGTTTGGCTCTTGGGTGATTGATAAGGCACCACTTGCATCTTGAACAAGGAAGGCCCAACCTGAGCCAAATAGGGTTGCTGCTGCTTTGGTAAATGCTTCTTTGAAAGCAGCAAAGGAGCCAAAGTCTTTATTGATGGCATCAGCAATTTTACCAGTTGGCTCTCCGCCACCATTTGGTGATAAGCTATTCCAGTAGAAAGTGTGATTCCAGATTTGTGCGGCATTGTTGAAAACACCGCCTTCTGATTTAAGGACGATTTCCTCTAGGGTAGCATTTTCGAAGTTGGTTCCCTTTATGAGGTTGCCTAAATTTGTTACGTATGCCTGATGGTGCTTGCCATAATGAAACTCAAGAGTCTCTTTGGAGATGTGAGGTGCAAGAGCGTCAATTGCATAGGGAAGTTCAGGTAAGTTAATAGCCATGGAGTTACTCCTGTGTTTTAGATAAGGTTGGTTATATTCTAATCTCCCAATAAGGGAACTATAAGCAAAAAATAGCTGATAAAAGTGCTTGCAATCTTGTAAAAGTGCAGCCAGTAAGACAACTTTTACACGATATTCATCCATAGGGAAAGTGCCCATTTTTAGTACGAGAGGCTAATGGCAAAGAAAAAAGCATCAACGATAACAAAAAGTAGCACCGCAGAGTATTTTGCAAAGAACCTCCAGCAAGTGGGGTTTTCCTCGCCCGTGAAGGCAGTTTTGACCACCCTAAAAGAGGCGGTTGATAATTCTCTCGATGCCTGTGAGGATAATCATATTCTCCCCGAAATCGAAATCAAGATTAAAAAACTGGGCGCCGGAGCACTACGCAATACTGATCGGATTGAATTGACTGTGGAAGATAATGGCCCTGGATTAGATAGTAAGCAGGTGCCCATGGTTTTTGGTGAGTACCTCGCATCGTCTAAATTTGGCAAGGGACGTTGTTCGAGAGGGCAACAGGGTATCGGAATTTCAGCTGCAACCACTTGGGCCTTACAGACTTCTGCAACAGGGGCAAAAATCCTTACCAAATGCAAAGGCCAGCGCAAGGCTCTGTCTTGCATGGTGGTCACTGATTTAAAAAATAATAAAGGGATTGTTAAAGATAAAGAATCGGTGAGTTGGGACAAACCACATGGAACTAGGGTTAGTTTTCAATTTGATGGCAGGTTGCAGTTAAATGGCGAAGGGGGCATTCTCGCATACATTAGAGGAAATCTCTTGCTGAACCCCCATATGAGTCTACGCTACCAACTACCAGATATGGAGGTTCAATATATTGAGCGCATCTCTCAGCAGGTTCCTCAGATTCCTCCAGCACTTCCCCCTCACCCACATACGATGAAGTTGGGAGAGTTTATCTCCCACGCTCATTTATTTAATAAGTACAAGCTAAGTGAATGGTTGAAAAAGGGCTTTTCTCGAGTCAGTGACAAAGTTGTAAACGAGATCATGAGTAACTCAGGGTGGAAGGGTAAAGGCAAGTCTGCATTGATCTCAAGCTTGAGCGATGACGACTTCAAGAAGATTTTTTCTGGGGTGCAAAAAACTCAACTAAAAGCTCCTTCCACTCAATCGGTGATGGCAGTCGGAGAGGATGCCTTGGCTCTCAGTATCCAGCGTTTGGGAGCCACAGACTATTTCTCTGTTGTGAGTCGCAAACCTACCATTTGTGACATGAAGCCGGTTCAGGTGGAGGTAGCCATTGCTCGCTTAGAAGAGCGCACTGGAGATTCTGAAAACCCGGTCTCTGTCTTACGCTTTGCGAATAGGGTTCCCCTCCAGTTTGATAAGTCAGCGTGTGCCATTGTAAAGGCTATCAGCTCGGTAAATTGGAAAAGCTATGGCCTTAGGCAATCGAGAGGGCTTTTACCGATCGGTCCTTATATTATGGCAGTGAGTGTGATCTCTCCTTTTATCAAATTTAAAAATGCCTCAAAGGAAACGATTGATGCAGCAGATGAGCTTGTTGCTGAAATTCGTAAGGCACTCATGACTGCTGGCCTGAGATTGTCTAGGCATCTTAAGCGTGAGCATAAGGCAAAAGAGCTTGAGGCTAAGACCCAACACATCGAGAAATTTAGCCCAATCCTAGTGGAGACTTTATGCCGAATTTTGAATGCTCCTAAAAAGCGAAAGGAACGAGCAGAATTAGGCTTAAAAAAGATTCTAGGAAGGGATCATAAAGAAACAGAGAAACAATTAGCTAAAGCAGAAGAAAAGCTAAGTGAGCATTTAGCTGGACAGAAAAAGCGCTTTTCGGTCTTTCAAGAGGAAGACTCTCTGCTCTCTCAGGATGATGAAAGCACTGAGCAAGATCAAGAAGCTGCAACAAACGGTCAGGAAGCGGAAACGTCCGAAGCAGAAAATACAAAAGGGCTTAAAAAGACTAAGGCCAGTAGCAAAAAGAAGGCAAGTAAGAAAGTAGCCAAGAAAACCACGAAAAAAGCGACGAAGAAAGTAGCCAAGAAAGTAGCGAAGAAAACTGCGAAAAAATCGACGAAGAAAGTAGCCAAGAAAACGACGAAGAAAGTAGCTAAGAAAACTGCGAAAAAAACGACAAAGAAAGCAGCTAAGAAATCTACAAAAAAAGTAGCTAAGAAAACCACGAAAAAATCAAATAAAAAGTCAGTGACTAAAAAATCTTCAAAGAAAAAATCTAAGAAGTAAATGAGCTTTTATTTTATGAGAGGCAAGGATAATTATGGTTAAGTATGCCACTAGAAAGCAATCTGAGATCCCTTATATTTCAAAGCAGCTTTGTGACAAGATACTCACTGACTTGGAAAAAGCAAAGAGGCCTGTTCTTGCAGCCACCAAATGTTCCCTAGATAATTCCCAGTATTCTCCTGGTTTAGGCTTTCTAACTCCAGGGTCTAAAAAGGTCAAAACCGAGTTAAATGTGACGTCAGTCCAGAAAATGTCTCGGGCCATCTTTATGTTAGAAATTCTTCTCAGAAACGTTGGAACCGGAGGGGTTAATACTAAACGTGAATTGTACTATATCTGCAAGGGTCTTCTAAAGCAAAATCCGGAGCTCAAGCCCCTTGATTTTGACGATCAAAGTGAGTCTGATAGCGTAATCGACTTTATTTGTGAAATCCTGGAGTGCTACCGTGAGGAATTAAATTGTTATGCAAACGATCGTGGTGGACAGACCTATTCGCAGCACCTGGTGGTGACCGAAACCATGCCCAATGGAGAGGTTGCTGAGATAGACCTATCTAAGCTAGGGACCTCTCCCTTTATGCCGAAGAATAGGCCCCAAAACTTGCGTTTGTCTGCAAAAAAGAAAATTGATTTTTGTCTCGTGGTCGAGTCTGAAGGCACGGCAAATACCATCGTGGCGAATGGGATGACTCGTAGGCACAAGTGCATTGTCATCGGTGCCCAGGGGGTGCCATCTAATGCGGTCAGGGGATGGGTTAAGCGGATTCAGGATCAACTCGAGGTTCCTATATTTTTCTTCGGCGATCTCGATGCTTATACCTTACAAAATATTTACAGGACCCTAAAAGCAGGCTCAGCAGCGTCCTTAATACGTAACAAGGATTTTTCTGCTCCAGAGGTTCAATTTTTAGGGGTGCTCCCTGAGGATCTCAAGAAATATGATCTGTTTGCCTATGATGTCAATGCTGGAGATGCAAGTGAGATGAGGTCGATCAAGAAAGCAAGGGATGCACTTGAAAACGATCCTTTCTTTAGGAGTCGGCGAAATAGAGGGCTGGCAAAAATTTTAGAATGGCTTATCGAAAATCGTAAGCGTTGTGAACAACAGGCGTTTTTTTCCGTGGACGGAAAAGATCCACAGATATTTGAAAAGATCATCCTCGAAAAAATCGAGCGAGGATCTTACGTTTGAGGACGTTAGAAAGGTAGTTTGGGATTGGGAAACTATATTGGCCTAAAGGGCCTGCAAGAAGGAATTCTTAACAGCTTTAAGCATGGGCAAAAAGCACAAGTAATCACAGGAAGTGAGGCTGCAAACCAACTCAGTATTACCAGCCTACTAGCCCACCTTTCCACACAGTACCAACACGACTCGAAAAATTGCGCCGTGATCATCTTGCCTAACACCAAGGACATGGGTCATTGGTTCGAGTTATTGAATGCTAACCTTGGTGAGCTTCCTGGGACCAAGGTTCATCAGTTCGTACCCTATTCAATGTGGGGTAATGACCGCTTTATCAATCATAGTGTTTTGATCAAACGACGCTTAGCAGCACTTGCTGACCTTGTGGAGGGTGAGCATTTTTGTGTGATCGTCACAAGCTTGCAGGCGATGGCACAACGAACCATTTCATTGGAAGCCTTCAAGGAGCAAAAGCTACCCTTTAAAACCGATGAAGAGTATGACCTAGAGGATACCCTTAGCTTACTAGAGACCATAGGTTACCAAAAGGTCCATCGGATTGAAGAGGCTGGTTATTATGCTTTGCGCGGGGGCGTCCTCGATGTCTTTCCCATTAACCTACCTAAGCCCATTCGGCTAGAGTTTTTGGGTGACAACCTGCTTTCGATACGAGAATTTTCACTGGAAAATCAGCGTTCTGAACAGAGTGTTGATGCTGTGGTCGTTTATCCTTGTCAGGAGGCATTGCTATTTCCAGATAAAGTGAAATCCTACGCACAGGCCTTACATGAGGAGCTACTCGCACAAAAGTGCAAACCAGCAGACCGAACCGGTATGGTTGAAACTTTAAGCAAAGGCCTACGTTTCAATCTCTTTGAGCTTTTCGCACCCTTATTTCGGCTTGGTGAAGCAAGTATCTTTGATTATTTGGAGCCTGATAGCTGCCTGATCTTTCCTAATAATTTTCAGTCCTGTCTTGATAGCTATGAAGAGAGTTTAGAGTCTTTAGTGGCAGGGTATGAGCAAGATATTAGTGCTCAGCGTGCTACCCTTAGCCCAGAAAAGCATTTTCTTGGTGGTGCCTTGCCTGATGCGGTTAAGAGCCTACAAGCGTTGTGGTTGGAGTTTAGTAAACTGACTCCTGAGCAAGGCTTTGAAGAGCATGCTCTCCAGGCATCAAGTCTAAGCCTGCCTCCACTTCTTCCCAACACTCCCAAGTACGAGCGATGGTTGCCCGTGTGGAAGGACCTAGCTGAGCAAGGTGGGCAAGTGATCGTCCTTGGGGAAGGCGCTCATGATGCATCCATCTTTGAGGATCTGCTCACGCGTCATGACATGGGTAAGCCAGAAAAATCCTCTCTACCTTCGCTTTTAAATAAAGGTGAGCATGGCCCGTCTTTGGTCAAAGAGTCTAGGGGGCATATTTCCTCATGGTTTTGGGATGAAGAATCCTTAGTTCTTTTTATTCCTAGGCAAGAGCTTTTCGCTGCAGCTAAAAAAAAGAGGCGTGCAGCATCCAAGGAGTTACAGCAATATCTAAGTTCCTTTAAGGACTTAAAGGTTGGGGACCTTGTGGTTCATGCCCAGCATGGGATTGCTAGCTATCAAGGAATGCGGCAAATTCAGGTCGGGGGTGCATCCAATGACTTTCTTGACCTAGAGTATCATGGTGGTGACAAGGTATACTTACCGGTTGATCGGATTTCTCTGCTCCAACGTTACTATGGCTCAGAACAAGGAAAAAAAGCTGCCCTTGACCGTTTGGGTGGGGGAGCTTGGGCAAAGCGGAAATCGAAAGTTTCACAAGCAATTAAAGATATTGCTGAAGACCTTCTTCGTATCCAGGCACAAAGAGCTTTGAAGAAAGGGTTTCGCTACGATCGAGCAAATGAGCTTTTTGAAAAGTTTATCGATGACTTTCCTTACGATGAAACTGAAGACCAAATTAAAGCTTGGGATGATATCGATGCAGACTTGTCCAGCAGTAAGGCTATGGACCGAGTGATCGTCGGAGATGTTGGCTTTGGGAAAACTGAAATAGCTATGCGAGCTGCAATGCGAGCTGTGCTAGCAGGATTTCAAGTACTGGTTTTGGTGCCAACGACCGTCCTTTGCTACCAACATGCTCAGACGTTTAAGGAACGGCTTAGTAAATATGGGGTCGAGGTTGCGAGCATTAATCGCTTTCTGAAAGCAAGCCAGCAAAAAGAGGTTTTGCAAAGGCTAAGCAAGGGTACCTGTGATGTCCTTGTGGGTACCCATAGGATTTTGTCAAAGGATTGTAGGGCAAAAAACCTTGGCTTGGTTATCATCGATGAGGAGCATCGTTTTGGTGTCAGTCATAAAGAGGCATTAAAAGAACTCAAAAGTAATGCGGATATCCTTGTTTTGACGGCAACGCCTATCCCCAGAACGCTACACATGGCAATGATTGGTATTCGTGATATATCTATGATTGCCACGCCTCCTCATGATCGCCTACCGGTAAAGACCCTCGTGTCTAAATTTGATGATCAGCTTATCGAAGATGCGATCACCTATGAACTGAGTCGTGGAGGACAGGTCTTTTTCCTACAAAATCGGGTTGAGGGCATCGAAGAAACGGTAAGCTTTTTAAAAAAGTTGGTGCCTCGGGCTCGTGTTGATTTTGCTCATGGTCAGATGAATCAAGTGCAGCTGGAAAACCGTCTTCTCTCATTTTTAGAACAAAAGCTCGATGTTCTTGTTTGTACGACGATTATTGAGTCGGGGATTGATATGCCTAATGTGAACACGATGATCGTTAACCGAAGTGAATCATTTGGCCTTGCTCAACTTTATCAGCTGCGTGGCAGGGTTGGGCGTTCTTCAGTGCAGGCTTATGCCTATTTTCTCGTTAATTCACAAACAGGCTCAAAGGATGGGCTAAAGCGCCTGGAGGTTCTCCAGGCTCATCAAGAGCTCGGAGCAGGGTTCCATATTGCGAGTTATGACCTGGAGCTACGAGGGGCTGGTAACTTGGTCGGTGGGGAACAATCTGGGCATGTGAATTCTATCGGCCTTGAGATGTACACCGAGATGCTCAATCGATGCATTGAAAAGCTCGCAGGAAAAGAGACTATGGACGTGGTTGATCCAGAATTAAAGCTGAGCTCTGGAGCGCATATTCCGGCAGAATACATGGAGCTTGAAACAGATAGGCTTTCTACCTACAAGCAAATTTTTTCATGTGACCAAGAAGAAGACATTTATGAGCTTGCGAATTCGGTGAAAGATCGCTATGGACCGCTTCCTACTGCATTAAGTGAGCTATTTGTCATTGCAAGTATAAAGATCTACCTCAAAAAAATGAGAGCCTCGCGTTTGATTGAACAAGGAAAAGGACTCTGGCTTATATCCTTTTCTCAGTTGACTGAGGCACATATTGCTGGGCTGTTGACTCAGGTGGGAAAGAATCAAAAAACTTTGAGCCTTAGCTCTGATTTTACCTTGAAGGTAAAATTGGTGAAGAACGAAGAGGCTTTAGGTTTGGGTGGCTTTTTAGAGTGGCTTAAGGGCTTCAAAACTCAGCTTGATCTAAATAGTGTCTGATCGGAAACGCACCGCCGCCATGGTGCGTAGGGCTTAGAGCACTAAAACCTTCACCGAATTTCCCCA
>JABSRF010000500.1 GCA_013215275.1 Oligoflexales bacterium
TTGAAACCTCAAATAGCCAAATATATCAACTACCTAAATTGCTTACTAGTTAGTCAATAGTATGGGACCAGTGCCGTGAGCCATTTCTCTGTCAGTTGGCAAATGGTATCGAAGCCTTCGATTGGAGCTCATACTCCTGCAAAGTGGATGCAGCACTGAGTGCTGAGCCAGCTTTAAGACTGAGCCAAGCAAAGGATTATAGCATAATCATCACTGATATGCAGATACCACACCAGTCAGGAGCGAGTTTTATAAAAAGATTGAGAGCAATTAATAAATATCGTAAAACCCCAGTGATTCTGATGTCTGGACACTTCCGTATGCCTCCTTCAAATGAGTACGGATTGTATGCTGAGAATATTGTATTCATCGACAAGCCCTTCACTCTTTCAAATATGCGCAGAATCGTAGGCTCACTACTACACCAAGCCAGAACGTAGAAGTAAGCCAACAAGAGCAAATAGTTTGCGAAATTGACGCTAAAACAATCGCAATTTCAATAAATACGGAGGTTAAGCGGAATCTTACTTGATTGTGACTGAATTGTTTTGCGAAAGCATGCGCACAATAAAACAACTAGAGCTTCTTTTAATGATATTTCCGACCGAAAAGTTATGTATAGAGGGATATGTTGTAAGCTAGCTGATTCAGTAGTTGTAAAAGGGGAGCTGTCATGTATACGGGGTCTGTTACAAATTTTTTTGCCAAAGAAGCTGAACGAGAATTACAAACGAAAATAACTTTCTTGGTAAGCGCTTTATTAGTGGTCATATGCCTGACTTTTATTGCTGTGGTTTCTATACCTAAGGCAGAGTTAAATTCCTCTGTTCATGGTGACACAATCGTTAAGCCTTTTAGTAAGAGTCCTCCAGCGATCAAAGACTCAGCAACTCTTAACCCATATTTAGCCGAAAAAAATGAGATGAACAAAAAAGAGCTCGTTAGATTAAAAAAGCTGTATAGATCCTTAGCTGCAAAAAAATTAAAGGAAAAGAATATGCTCAAAAAACTAAAAATTTTGAGGAAATCCATCAGCAGGCAACAGCTCAGAGTAAAGTCCTTAGAAACTAGAGTCAATCATACCAGATAGTTCTTAGCGTCTCCTCTTAAAAAGAGTAACACCAAACAACCCTAACAAGATCAATCAAAAAAACCGTTGATATGAATTGCTGCACGCATCCAAGCGAGGGTCTCGAGAACATCCACAATTGCTCTTGGATTTTGGCTGCTTTCCGCAATTTCAAGTGCAGCAAACTCTATGTGCCCTTCCACTTCTTTAATTCTCGGTGTGTAGTTTCTCACTCCAATCTTGTTGTAAACGACAGCCCAAATAACCACTCCAATTGAGAGTGTCCCTGCAACCCCTGAGGTGATAGACCCGGCAATGGGGATCGTCCCAATTAGGGTTGTAGCAGCCCATGCCAAGTTAGATATGGAATTGACCACCCACAGTCTTCTTTCGTCTTCTGCTTTTATTTTGTGAGCATGGGCCATAGATCCAGCCAAGATAGCCCCCAGTAAGACGCCTTTTTGTTTCAATGTCAGAGATATTTTATTTTCAGATATTTGCTTTGTAAGCTCAAAAACGAGTTCTGTTAATGCCAAAACTAACTGATCAGGGTTTTCTGAAGACCAGTATTCAATATAAACTTGAGATATACTCTGTGCTGAAGATGCCACCTGCCTGGTATTTCGCGAATTTACCTTAGAAAGAATGCTAAGCAGTGCCCTTGCGGTAACTTTTACATCCATGACGGAGGCTGCTTTTCCTTTCAGGGCGAACATGGCTGCATTTGGATCAGCTGTGATAATAGAGTGCAAAAGATCACAATCCCTTTTCATTCCAGCAAGCATGGTTAGAATCTGAGCCCCATTAGACCGAGTCCAATGAGTTTTGAAAAGGTTTCCAAAACGCTTGCGTCCCGATTGGATTTTTCCACTTGCATCAGACCATTTAAGTTTCATAGGTATTGTTTCTAGAAATCCCAAAAGGTTAATTAGCTGATATTCAGTGAGCGTCTCAACAAAATCTAAGTCTATATTTAGCAGGTATATTAAAGCCTGATCAAAATTTAGATTGGATCGCAGTTCCTCTGGAAGAATGACGTAATCGGGCTTGATTTCAAGTTTTGCTGGGAAAGCAGGATCACGAAACCCTTTCTCCCGTTTCATTTTAACTAGTTCTTGAGCCCATCGTTGATGATAATCACTAGGTAATAGACTGGTACCCTGTTCAATATAATTTTGATAATTATTGATTGCAAACAATTTAGAAAAAGGGCACAGACCACAAATAACGATCCAACTTAAAACTCTTAACGGGACTTGCTTAATAGTCATACCAGGTTCCACATTCATAATTCAATGGTCACCCAACGCTCTATCAAATAAATCTAATGATTACAAATTTTGAATACTTTTTTTTAGATTACAGAATAATTATATACTGGCAAATGAGACTTTCCCTACTACCATCTCCTTAAAAAGGTTGGTGTAAAAGGTTTTTATCAGATTCTGGAGGTGAAAAAAAAGTAACAGCGATACTACTTCTGACTTTTACCGCCAACAAAACGCCGGTCTTTAGATAAAGGGAATTTA
>JABSRF010000501.1 GCA_013215275.1 Oligoflexales bacterium
TTATGGTTTCGACTATCAATAGATTCAGATACTAGATGAGTTTAGTATGGTGCTACTTTGTGGAAACTTCTGTTTAAGCCTCCACTGCAGATAGCCAGTTACCAAGGACTTGTTGGAGAGGGCCTGGGTCTTTGGGGGTAAGAATGTCCTGATGTCCTGTGTTTTTAAGGGTTATAAATTCCTTTTTCTTGCTCCCTATGAGCTCATAGGCTCTTTTCTCGATCATGCTGACGGGCGTAATGATGTCTTTATCGCCTTGTACGAATAAGCTAGGCAATCGCAATCCTTTCAGGTCTTTGTTAAATGATCTCAAGGCATTGCTTTTCCAAGGCTTGCTAAAATTCCGCTTTTTTTCAATGCTTAACATGGTGTCCAAAGTTTCCCATGACTCTCGATAAGATCCATAAGTGATTGCTTCAGTAAAGGCCTTAATATCAACATTTTTTCGATAAATAAAAGGCACCATGGTCTGGGGAACGAGTTTGTTAAGCAATTCTCCAACACTATACTTTAACGGAAAATACTTGATCGCATAAAGAAAGTCTGTTGGCAGGTATGGCACTACATTAGGAAGTTTACGGACAATAGGTTTGATGATCGTACCTTCAAAGGTTAATTTGCGTCGATTTAAGCCAAAATTCCTGATCAAGTTGAGGGGTGAGAGATAATTTGTCTCAAAAAAATCCCAGTTTAGGCCATAAAAACCCGAAAGGCTAGTGAACGAAGTTACGTGCTCTTGATGGTTTTTGGCTAAGCTTTTGTTGCTGGCAAAATTACTTTTGTTCATTGGCTTGTCAATTGGCTCATAGCCCATGAGAAAAGCTAGGATCAAGGTTGCTCCGTAGCTATGCCCCATGTAATGAATGTGACGATACTTTTGTGATAAGCGCTCATGATAAGCTGGTAAAAGTTTGCAAACGATCTTGCTAAAACTAATATCAGTGCTGAGCCGCTTAGATTCAAAGAGAAGCTTCTGAGGGTAAAAACTTAGGACATGCACGTCATACCCTAGCTCACCCAAAAAATCACAAATTGACTTTCCATTAATTTTTACCTGATACCAATGCCCATTTTCAATAAATCCATTGGCAAGAACGCAAACTTTCTTATTGTTTGGAAATTCAAATCGATCCACATACAAAGAACGAACTGACCCATACATTTTCGTGCGTGAATAACTTGGTCCTGAAGGCATATGTTAGCTCTTGAGATTGGGGTAAATGTATGTCCATTCTAACACAAATCCATTTTTTGTTGAATTGGCTGAATGTAACGCTAAAGCACTTATTTTATTTATATATATTAAATAAAAGGCGCATGCTACCATACGGTTCGGATAAGCCATGATCCTTGTAAATTGACCTGAGGCACTGACGATAAAAATGCATGCTTGTGTTACTCTGAAGACCTACAGATGCTCTCTAGTTCTGCCCAGTTTGCGACTGACTCCTGAGGCATAATGTTGGATAAATTTCCTCCTCCATGAGCGGCAGCTTCACCACTCAGTTTCCCAAAAAGTTTAGTGCCTCCACTGTCCTCATCGTATAGAAAAAAAATCCCTCGATTTCGGACATTATCACCAGACCCAAAAAAATCACTCCCTATCGTTTGGGTTTCACCATGGCACCCTGCTAGCGCGCAAGAGTCATTGGCAGCAGATGCCAATTTTAAAGAAAAGCTTCCTTCAGATTGTAAGCATTCAGGGCTTTCCAAATTTATTTCGTCCGTCGCTTGCTCAGCGTCTTTATAGTTAACATAATTATTGCTGGTTATTCCGCAGGCCATTGTTATTGATAGCAAAGAAACGAGCTTATTTTTCAGCATCCAGAAAAACTTCACGCAGTTAGCCACTAAATCAACATAGTTGGGGTTTACTATTTAGTCTAGATGACAAAACTAACTCTGAAAAGCCTCTACGAAGAATAAGACATTTTTAGGATCAGTGAAGCCTATTAGGTAAGAGACATGAGGGGAAAGGGGAAGGGGCAAAGGGAGGTATGATCCCCTTGACGCTTATGCTTCGTTTGCACCAGGTCTTTCGTCTTGGTGTCTTTTAGCTTGCTCATACTTGATGATATCTTCTGCACTGATGTAGCCACGGGTATCATCTTCTCCAACCACATCTTCTTCAGGACTCAATGCTCGGATGCTACGGTGATCTTTGCTTGCCCTTATTTCTTTAAGTTTATGCAGCTTGGCGTTTAGTTTTTCTATGACTTTTTCTGCCGTTTGGTACATATTGGTAGTGGCAGCCTGAATGGTAAAGTCGACTTGTTTGTTTACAAATACCTTTAAATTAATCATATGGTCATGGTTTTCAACATGATAAGTAACATGGATGCTAACTGGAGTGTTAAAAAACTTGCTAACTGTCTTTTCTAATTTCTGGCTGATTGTATCATTTAGAAATTCAGATGGCTCCATACCTTTGTTGAAAAATTCAATACTCATCGAGCTTCCTTTCAGTTTTATCTTCTGCATATGGCAATAGCTCAGTTTCAGCATGCCGCTCTTGGTGGTGTAATGGCCCAGACGGAACTAGACAATCTTCAGTTAAAATAGTTCATGAAGGAGGATTGTCATGGCCAAGATCAA
>JABSRF010000502.1 GCA_013215275.1 Oligoflexales bacterium
CAGACAAAATAATGGCTTACTAAAGCAGAAAAATAAGCGTACTCCGGAGTGTCTTATTATGGTTTCGACTATCAATATATTCAGATACTAGATGAGTTTAGTATGGTGCTACTTTGTGGAAACTTCTGTTAATCCTTTAGATCATCTGTGGGGAGCCTTCGTAGGCTTAAACCGAAAGGCCTCTTCTCCAAGCATTTGACTAGAACTAGAAAAACTTCTCTCTGCAAAATGGAGTATGCCAGCATGATCTTGCTTTAGAATAGAACTAGCTCGAGTCCCATAACGAGGGCTGCTAACAAAAATCGAACTTAATAATAATTCGTAGTCCTTTGTGATCCCAGTGTTGGGAAGATCCTCCTCACGAGCCTTGGTTTTGTCTGCAAGAATACTCCATAAGGCTTCATCTTCCAAATTTCTAGTCAAGACCTGATGAAACAGGTCTTTCCCTTGCTTGACTTTATGCCAAGCGGTATCCAGGTAAGCATTGCTCAATCCGTAGATTCCTGAAGTAAGTTTTGTGAAATGCTTATTAGGAGAAGAAAAACAAAATGCTTGCTCATGGTTACCAAAAACCACGCTAAAAGGATTATATTTTGAGGCTGACTGCTGTATATGCTGACGAGCCTTATCAACGTCATGATTTAGGATTAACAATTCTTTGACCAACAATCCACGAGATTCTGACTCGGGCTTATTTAAGGAAGGGTCACGATAATTGGTAATGAAACAAAAGGTTCCGCTTTGATTGACCCCAAACCAGGCCCCATGGGACTTAAGGTCTTTCCCCGCTAGGATTCCTTCTGGCCACCATGACAGGGCTTGGCTAGGTCGATTAAAATACTCATCACGGTTATGAAGGATAAGGAGAGGCTGCTTCTTGCTAAGATTAAAAGCTATGAAAACAGTGCACATTCAAGCAGCCTCTTAGGTTAAGGAATCGTTATCCTACTGAAGGTTATCAGAAAATGCAGATGAAATATCATACCTTGCTAAGATTTCAGCTCCTTCATTCTCAACAGCTTCTTTGTCAAGAACTAGCAAATTTTTACTAGAAAGGAGAATTTCTTGATATGGCTCTTGATTCTCTTTAAGCAACTGAATCAGGTGCTTGAGGTTTTTAACCTCAACGCCATTTACCTTTTTGACAATCTCACCGCCAAAGCTTTCATAACCATTGTTTACTTCTGCTTGCAAAACCTGATTCAAAATGACTAGCTCTTGGTCCACATCTTTTTTCTCCTTGTTTAAAGAGTTGATGATGTCCATAGAGCAAACTCCTGAGGTCAGGCAACCCAAAACTAAAGGCTGAAAGACCAAGCCACCGTAAATGAAATAAGTAGGTTTTTGATCGTAGCTAAATCGATCTACGAGCTCAGTGCTCCTCCGATCTGCTGTTAATTCTAACTCAACCTCTTGCTCAACACCATCTCTTAAGATATGAAGAGGGAGGGCATCACCTATGAATTTACTTTTGACGATGTGCTCATAGCTAATTCGTAGTTTACCGGGAAAATCGTACTTCAAGTCATTATGGACATCGATCCCATCAATCGATAAGACCACGTCCCCTGCTTGCAGCACTCCCTTGGCAGGAGATGTAGGAGCTATAGCTACGACAAGCATACCATTCTGATTGTCACCGATTTTATGTCTTTTACGCAAGGCTGGGTTCTGTAGTTCCTGAAAGGTAACTCCTAGGACTGGGAAACCCTTGTAAATTCCTTTCTCAACTTCTTTGACAAAATGCTCAATGACAGGTGCTGGGATAAAGTAAGCTGTATTTTGTAACTCGTCCGTACCTTGAAAAGCAACACCGACCACAAGCCCGTTTTTATCAAGAACTGGACCACCACTGTTGCCGGGATTAATAGGAGCGTCAGTTTGAGTGCAAAGAAGATCTGTGCCACTGAGGACATAGTCTTGAACTTCAGTTCTTCCACTCACACCTCTGGTGACAGACAAGCTTTCACCACCAGCAGGATAACCGTAAACCGTAATCTTCTGATTTTTGGTAATTTCACCGAATTCAAGAGGCTCAATCCCCTCAAAAAATTCATCAGCATTGTCGACGCTTAGAACAGCAAGATCACACTCATGTCCAATGTGGTTAACCTTAGCTTTGAACTTTTTGGAAGTATGAGGCTTCAGAACCTGTATAAAGGCACCATCTGCTACCACATGGGCATTGGTCATGATATAGAGCTTTTCGCCAATATTTACCACAAATCCAGAGCCTGAAGCTGCTATTTTGTCAGGTGCATTCCAAGGTGAGCTGTAGTCATAATCTTTTGAAGTAACTAAAATCTTAATGATTGAAGACTCCAAGGAGTCTTGTTCATCGGAAGCATCACTATACTCACCGTCTTCAATAAACTGTGCATCTTGAAACAGTGATAATAATTGACCCATATCAATGGTTTGTTCAGTTGCAAAAGCAGGAAAACTTAATGCTAAACCTAGTAAGGCAGCAGAACCATATTTGACTATCATAGGAACCCTTTTCAATTAAATAGTCGCTGTAGCGAAATGTAATCGCCAATCCCCCAAATATTCGCTTTAGCACGTTTTGGCTGGATTTTTT
>JABSRF010000503.1 GCA_013215275.1 Oligoflexales bacterium
GGGTTTGGGGGCAGAGCCACCAAGAAAAAATTGGTTAGCAATTATTTCGATTGTCCAGTTCACGGGGAACCAATACAGATCTGTCAAGAAATAGGCGGTGAAGCAGATCTATTTGTTGACTGTAGCGTCCAACCTAGAAAACCAGAATATGATGAGTATAAAAGAGACAACCCAGAAATGTCAGCTTTTCTTATGACTTGCACAGACTGTAAGCAGGGCGATAACTTTGGAAAATGTACACCCGCAATAAAACATACAATCGAAATGATGCAAAGATATGCATTGCAAACCAGTTGCGAGAGGGCTGACTGGGCCCTAATGGGCATGGAATCAATTTCTTTGGAAAATAAGAAAATCGAGGATATAAGCCCTTTCGGAAGTTTTAAGGGTCTTAAAAAGCTTGATCTAAGTAGCAACGACATTTCAGAGATAAAGGGATTGTGTCACCTCGTGAACCTCGAGCACCTTTCTCTATATCAGAATAAAATATCAGAAATAAAGGGTTTAGACCGCCTCGTGAATCTTAAAAATCTTGTCTTAACTGAAAACCAGATCTCTGAAATCGAAGGTCTTGAAAGCCTCGTAAACCTCGAAGAAATTAGTCTGTCCAGGAATGTCATATCCGAAATTAAAGGGCTCAATACACTTACAAAACTCAAAGAAATTCATCTGATAGGGAATGAAATCCTGGAAATAGATGGACTTGACAATCTAGTTGAATTAACCAGGGTTAGCCTATCCGAAAATCAAATATCTGAAATCAAAGGGCTTGAAAGCCTTACCAAGATCACTTGGCTAGATTTATCTCAAAACCAGATTTCTGAAAGCAAAGGTCTTGAAAACCTCATTAACTTAGAGAGGTTGAGCCTTTCAGAGAACCAAATATCTAAAATTGAAGGTCTTGAAAACCTTATTAACCTAAAAATGATTTTCCTCGAGGCTAATCAAATTTTAGATTTCAGCCCAATAGACCATGTTCCGGAAGTTTTTGGGAAAGACGAACAGAACATCTAAAAATTTTTCATCCATACTATCCGGCCTGGACCCTGAGCCCTAAGGAACAGCGACGGCACAGCAAAAGGTCCATAAGCGCAGCGAATACACCGGAGCGTACAGGGTAGCTATGGCGCCCGGACACTACGATGAGAAAAGTGAGGTAGATAACAAAACTTATCGTATTGGTGGTAAAATCAATTATTTCAATGGCGCAGATCAGAATCCAGTTAGCATTTTCAGATCATCGTGATTACGACAGCTACACCAAATGTGAAGTATATAAACTAGATGACAATAGATGGTATTTAAAAGCCTCAGCGAAGGGCTATGGTACGGAAGATAGCCCTACCGGAACCGGAGCCTATTGTGCTGCTGCATGTATAAGCTACCCTTAGGGCTGCAATCAAAACCTCACAGCACCAACATAATACTTTATACTTTTTCATATAAAAATATGGGTGATTTCTAAGGTGAAAGCCGCAGTATTCAGGCCATGATAATTTTCAAATGCGAGCAGGGGAGTTGAGGGTTGTTTCAACAGGGAGCAAAAAGCCACTCGTTGCAAATTAAGGAAGTTGCAACGAAGAAGGGGCCTATTTCTTGCCTGATTGGTACTTGCGGCGGAACTTTTCGATACGTCCAGCGGTGTCCACAAGCTTTTGCTTTCCAGTATAGAAAGGGTGTGATGCGCTTGAGATCTCAACGTCGATGACGGGATACTCGTTTCCATCTTCCCACTTGATCTTTTGGTCAGATGTCATAGTTGAACGGGTCAAAAAAGAGTAGTCGGCACTTGAGTCACGAATGACGACAAAATCGTATTTAGGATGAATTCCTTCTTTCATATTCTTAGCTCCTGATCTCAGAATTACGAACAATGAATATACTGATTAGTCCTACTTTCTGCAAGTCATTTGCAAAGCCAGAATCGGATTTGGCGGTGTTGTGTAAAGGTTTGGATTTATTGAGTATTGTTGTTCGTAGGCCGCTGCTTAGGCTTAAATATCCCTTAGTTGCGTCCGGACAGTTCTAAGAAAGTAGTCTTCATCTAGGATTGCATCCAGTGAGTTGACTTTAAACAGTTTTCCCTGCTTTAGAGCTTGTACTGGTGCAATATAGTTCCCTTTTTCATCAAAAGGGTGGATGATATCCTTTTGATCCCCTTTGTCTGCACTGTCCACGTTGTCATCGAAAAACATGCTAGTTAATGCCCTTTTAAGAGAAAAAGGCTTTCCGTATTGGGATTGGAAATTGGCATGTTTCCAGCGATCATAGTGATCTCGGATGAAGAAATAGTCTGCGTAACTATCCAAAAAAGCTTGATTCATCTCTAGTGGAGCGTAGGTTGTCTGCTCCATGACCAGCCTTCCTTCTGCATTTATCTTCCCATATGACAGTTTTAGATCTTGATCGATAATATTTTGCATCCCTTCAGCAACCTGATCGATGTCTTGTCCGAAAGTTCTGATGACTAACTTACATTTCGATGATGAGGCTTTGGGTAACTCCAAATAAATATTCTACCCACTATTCATGTGTGATCAGAACGCTATATTTTGGTAGAAACGGATG
>JABSRF010000504.1 GCA_013215275.1 Oligoflexales bacterium
TGAAACCTCAAATAGCCAAATATATCAACTACCTAAATTGCTTACTAGTTAGTCAATAGTATGGGACCAGTGCCAAAATAACGAGGATGGCTGCTGATCTTGTAGGAATAAGGAGTTTTCAGCAAAAGAGATATGAAACGTTCAATTCTAAGCCAAAACTATGGCTGGAAAGACACAAGTTATTCAGGGTATGCCATTTTCATTCATGCCAAGTTTGGCGAGTTCCCACTCAGTCATCACTTATGAGATGACTTCGAATGATTTTTAGCTGATTATCAATGATATAGTGCTCATGCAGCTCAGGAATATTGAGATTTTTTAATACTGCTTCTATTTCATCAGTATCCATTTCAACAGAAATAAACCGGGCTAGATCATCTTGTATTTGTACCACTTCGATTGAGTGCCTAATAACAACGGATCCCAATTGGTAAACCGTAAGGGTATAATCGATTGCAGATTTTAATGCTTCGCTAAGATTTCCTTTACGGTGTGCAGATGCAAACTGCAAATGCTGCAAGTTTTTATTGACCTTATCCTCAACCTGACTCCTAACTTGAGTCCAGATTTTAAACAACACGTGATGACCGATCCTGACTCCAACTTGCTCCCGGATTTGGTCCCATATTTGTGCCCAAATTTGATTCCTAATGGATACTCCAATATGGATACCCACCTCCTCAACAACGCGAGGCCACACTTTAGCCCATGCCTCATCTCCAATCTGAGTCCATGCTTGCGACCTTACCTGCGTGCTTACCTGGGTGCTAATTTGGTCCCAAATGATTAGGTCCATGATGATTGCAGCTAACTTCTTTCCTTCTGATTCATATGAGGGAAAAGAATCAGACAAAGTCTGAAGGTTTTTGACAGAATAAATGGATTTCAAATTGTCTTGTATCTTGGAATAGCTTTTTACCTTGCGTCGCGATTTTCTCCATTTTTCGATCGAAAAATCTGTATTCGACAATAAGAAGTCAAAGTACTGTTCTTTTCCAAAAGTAAAAGCAAATGCTGGATCATTGAAAGCAACTATTTTTGCATCCTTTTCCAATGCCTCATCAAAAAACAGGTACCTTTCATCTGCGGTTTTTACTCCATAAGGGCTACCTCGCCTAATTTCTAGGCTTACTTCTTTTGTGATCTTACCAGAGCTTTCTAAAGCACGAACCTCGTCAATGAACTGCTTTATATCCTCATCTGTTTGCCCCATACTTGCTAGGTCACCAACAGTTCTACCTAACAAGTTATCCTCTGCTAGGATATAGGTGGATTGATCCTGATAGTGAAACAGCTTGCTATTGATAAAATTTCCTGGAGCATAAGTATCATGAATTCCCAGAAATGGGACCGATTTTTTGTCACTCTTAGTGGATTGCGAAATCTGTTTGTTTTTGCGGCCTGACTTATTTTTATTTGCTTTCTTAACTACTTCCTCGGATTTAACATCAGTCTCTGTCTCAATTTTTTTTGAAGCAACAAACAGGTTGCTACTACCACCACAACTCGATAAGACGAAAAATATCCCCACAAGACCCTTTTTCAAGATTTCTTTATCTAGTTCAATATTCTTGTATTCCATGTTTCGACCACCTATTGCTGCGACATTCTCTTTAAAAAGGTCCTAAATTAGCCCATGGATCAAAGCTAAAAGACCAAAATCAACTATGATTTTTTGCAAGCCCCATGCCATAAACGAAAATACTATTTATGACGTTAAAAATAGGTCTTTAGCGGGAATGGGAGATCGTTGGATCGTAAAGTTCTTAGTCATAAATGTCTTAAAAATATGCATTATTAGATGAAATTGCAAGCTTGATTATGGTATTCCCAAACAGGAAAAACGACAACATACTCAGCCTTTGGCACTGAAAACCGATACCTGGTTTACAGGCATATCTAAGATTTATAAAATTGGGAGCATTAGTATGAACGTGCTTTTGTTATTCTTAGCGCTAACATTGATTAGCTGTGGTCTTCTAGATGAAGAGGGAGAATCTACAAAAATAAATATAACCTTTGCTAACGGCACCACAGCACTCCAGCTTGAGCAAGGAACCAGCTCCTTTGTAAGCCCAACTGCATTTACCTTCACACCTATTGCGGTAAGTATCAGTGAAGATAATAATGGTGGTTATATGATTTGGGGAAATGCGGGATGTGGAGAGGAAAAAGGTGAAATAGAGGTTGATGGAAAATCCTATGAGTTTCTGAGTGAGCATGTGTGTATGACAAGTGAAACCAATCAAGCTATCAATCTTATGGCTGGTATCGAGACAGTCAATGCAGAGCTGAATTCTCAAAGCTTACCGATCCCTCCGGGTGACTATAATTTTATCGATATCATCATGTGTGGACCTGGAGAGGGAGACGGCCTTAATGGAGGAAACCCACGAAATAGCGATATCAATAATGTTAACTTTCAAGCAGGGGCTACTATAGCCCTCAATGGGGATTTGATACGATCACAACTAGACTGAAACCTAGATTCTGCATGCTATGAATTTCTCCATCGCCGCTATCAAAAATATACAAAAAGATTGGAGGAAAATCTCGC
>JABSRF010000505.1 GCA_013215275.1 Oligoflexales bacterium
TTATAGCATTCAATAACAAGTTTTAGTTTTACTTATACAAAGCTATTTTTGGTCTGGACAGTGGGGTCCACTTCATGGTAATGGCTTTTGTAAATCTTTTGAGTAATTCATGTGACGCTATTGAAGGCTTAAAAGAACGTTGGATAAAGGTGCAATGTATGCAGGATGGTGTCGGTGATAGAGTTACTTTCAAGGTGTTTGATAGTGGGCATGGAATTTCAAAGGAGCTAGATTCAAAAATATTTAAACAAAATTTTACCACGAAATCAACGGGCAAGGGCACTGGACTTGGCCTTAGTTTTGTAAAGAAAGTGATTGAAGCTCATCAAGGCAATATCCTCGTTGATCATAACAGCAAACATACCTGTTTCGTGATTACCTTACCGTATAAAAATGCCGTTCACAATCAAACTATGGTTGGTTAGCCCTCAATGAAGGTTTAAAAAAGCAATTAGTTGCTGGTCAACCAATTTCAGGCCACAACGTTCATTCTTTGCTCTGCTTCCCAGATATCAAGGTTTGACTGAAGGTTCATCCAGAGCTTAGGGTTTGTATCTAATACTTGGCTTATCAAGACTGCAAAATCAGCAGTCATTGACCTTTTACCCCTTACAAGTTCATTGAGTTTTGTTTGCATCGTACTATGTTTAATATCCGTAGGAGACTTTTCAACTAGTAGCTCAACGAAATGACTCTGAGTATAGCCTAGTTCATCGAGCCAAACTCTCTTCAGAATCGCTCCTGGATGTTCAGGCCTTCTTTTAGGCCTCTTTTTTGTTATGGTGGACATACCTGCTCCTATCTATGGTAATTTTCAACTTTTACATTTACAAATTCTTTCTCTTCAAAAAAGAAGGTGATTCGCCAACCTGAGGTTTTATTTATATCCAATGCGAATTCCCCTTTTCGATCACCTTTTAATCTATGGATTCTAAGGCTAGGAGGGAAGCCCCTCTCATCTAACTCTATCAAAGAATCTACGGCTTCCATTATGTCTAATAGATCCACTGCTCGCTGATGATATTTTGAGGGTAGGTTTCTTGAACTACCCTTATGAAAAAGGTCTGCAGCAGCTTTATTCCCAAAGTTACGTATCAAGGTCACTCCTTAAAGGGAAATACACAACGCCTATGTTATATTATTACGGTAAAACAGTAAAGTGACTTTAGAAAAATATATATACCCAATATATCGGGTGGATACAGATGGTAGACGCTTAAGCAAGTGTTCGAGGCTTTTGAATATTAGCTAGTATGGCGCTTAAAGGGACGAATTGCTTATAAAATACATTGGTAGACAAATTTACCCATCCAAAAATCAATGGTCCCCCATGTTTTATAGGAACACCTATATCAGTCTGACAAAAATTGTGTTAAGTCTACTCGCGTAAAGAAGTAAGAAGACAGCCTTTTGAAGGGAGATACCATGAAATTTATTGAAAGATATTTTCCAACCACCGACCCACAGCGTCGGCGATATGGTCTGGCTAGTTTGATTGGATTGGTTGCTGGAATCGTTTCTTCTTTCGTTAAGTGGGGCGCCGAATTTCCACTTCCACCTAGAAGTCCTGCAGATATGTGGATGGAAGGATGTGTCAATGAAACTCTCATTAGAGCTGCTGAAAATATCGATTGCTCGCGAAATTTTTTGAACCCACCTTACGTTTTTTTACGTGACTGGATTGGCCTGTCAGATCCTAACGCGCCTATTTATACATTTGCTGGCCACGTTTTCAATTATGTTGGCTTTACCCACATTTTCCTCTCTATCTTCATTGCTGTTAGCTACTGTGTGGTTGTCGAAGCGATTCCTTTCTTTAAACTTTGGCAGGGACTGTTAGCTGGTGCCCTCGCTCAAATCGGCATCCATATGATCTCACTCCCTTTGATGGGCCTTACGCCACCGTTAAGTGAGCTACCAACTTATGAATGGATATCGGAAATTATTGGCCATCTTATTTGGTTTTGGTCCATTGAAATAATTCGTAGAGATTTAAGAAATCGATGGACCCGGGAACCCGACCCAGAAATACCCTTGAAAAATAGATTTACAAGGGAAGCAATTGACGAGGGTTTGCTCAGCTCGAGTTAAAAAAGACAGTGCTGAGATCTGGTAAGCAGGAGGAAAAAATTACGCAGAAGAAATGCTTTGTAAATATCCATTTTTCGATGGACATTAATTTACCAATTTCTAGCGTAATTCAGCTATTCATGATGGTCTTAAAGGATGACATCCACAATATCTAAGATCCCACCAGCTAATGTTGCCACCAATGCTAGTGCATCAGCGAGTATCACTGCAATATCATTGAGTAGATCAACGATAAGACCATTAGCAGATAATTGTTCCTCAGTAAGGGACAGTTGCATCTCACCATTAAATGCGTCCTGATTTGCTCGTGCAAAACTAAAAAGTTCATTGGCAGCACTTGTTGCTTTTATGGCATTACCAGACTGGACACTTACAAGCAGGCTAGTTAGTCGCTGTAGCGAAATATAAAATACCCATAAGTGACCGATATTTTAGTTTCAATATTACAGCAGGTTACGCACT
>JABSRF010000506.1 GCA_013215275.1 Oligoflexales bacterium
TAAAGTAAGTAAAGAGCTATATGAAGTCAAAAGCCTTTAAATAAAGGTATTTTATATTTCGCTACAGCGACTAGTTATTCGGACATTACGTTGTCCTATGAAATTCCTCTCAACGCTCCACATTTCTAAGTGTTTAAAATCATTTAGACTGAAAGCTTGCTTTTAAATCATACACACTTTTTTTTGTTGTATGTTTACTTGGAGACTAAAGTGTGTAAAAAGGGTCATTGTAAGCAGACACAGAGGAGAGTGAGCTAATGAAAGAAAAAGATGTGCTTAAGCGGGTGAATATACTTATTCCTGAATCGATGTACGAAGAAATCGTCAATAATAGGAACCTCAAGCTGTCGAGCACCGTGCGAGAAGCGCTCGAGGATAGCCTAGCAGAGCATAAAATTACGTTCACTGTATCTGACGAAACAAAGTCACTATATCACAAGATATATGACTGCTGTGATTGTAGCGATGCCGATCTCGAACCTTTCTTGCGTAAAGGTTTACGTGACTATTTGGATCATGAAATTAAAGCAAAGGTGAGTGAATTAGAGGAATTACGGGATCGTCTTTAGCACTACGAGAGGAATATAGGAAAATGTTTAATAACAGATTGGTGTTGTTTTTTTTGTCTTTATCGGTGTTTCTTGCTGCAACGAATGGAGGCGCATTTGTTAAGAGTGTGCAGCCCCGAGAGTTATCAGAAGCTGAGGTAGATCGAGGTGATTATAAGCCTGAGTCACGATTATATTCTATGAATTCCACTGACTTGGAGATACCGGAGGAAATTGATCTAGAGAGTTTTGAACAGTTAAAAGCTGAGCTAATTGAAAAACTACAGGAGCTTGAAGAACGAGAAGCAGCAATAACAAAGCTCTCTCACAAGCTCGGGCGTGAGGATCAACGATCTTTGCTATCAGCCATAGGTTTGAATATTAGTAACTTTCTCGATTTTTATAGTGCGACCTCATTTATTATTGCAGCGACCTACTCGTCTTGTTGGGTCCAAGGGCCTTATGTTGCAGGCTTGACAGAAGCATTGTTCCCTTATGTGTATCGAATTTTGCGCGGTCCAGTTCCCCCCACTTTGTCTGTAGAGAATTTAATAGTTTATTTTCCATCTAGATGGCATGTGACTGCTGGCGCATATAATTATGCGAATTATATTGCTCCTGTTTTACTTAGGCTAACAAAAGCGACGTTTTATGGATTTTATTATGCAGTGAAGATGCTGGTCAATTACTCATAATTGTGCAGACCTTTTTGGCCTAATGTCTGAGCACCAGTAAGCGGGGTTGGCATAACTTGATGAGATTGATTTTTTAGTCACTACCTTAGATAGGCTGTTGCTTCGCCTTGGACGACTTCCAAGTAACGGTCATACCCGTAGTTATCGTCAAATATGAAGTCGCCTCCCATTCCAAAAAATACCACAAGAGTTCCAAGGAATTTGACATGATTTTTATGTGCATAAAAAACCTTGTTCATGCCCAGACTGGAGATTTCAATGAGATTCCCTGAGCACTTCATGTTTTTTAAGGCGTAAAGCCCAGATTTCTCAGCTGGAAATTTGACTAAGATGTGATCATCTTTTCCCACCTGAACGGGAGCTAAAAATTTAGATCCATCATCTAGGTTTTGGAAGTAAAGACGGCAGTAGTCAATCTCAAAACTTTCCTTGCCTTCTTTGAAGTCAGCAGTGAATCCAAGATAAACCATCCTATCTTCATTTAATGCAAGGTCTTCGCTTGACACTGTTTCGAGCGTCGAAACACATGACGTAAGAATAGAAAAAATGAAAAGAGAAAATATAAGCCTGATTTTCATAAGATAGCCTCCAGGTCCTGTTATGTTTATTCATTCGTGTGCTAGACCCTAGCAAATAGGTGGTTTATCACTAAATCCTTATAGGTGTCATTAGTTTCTTGGTTCATAGGGGGCATCCAAGAACAGTCGAAATGTCGCTTAAAGGCAAATGGGAATGTCATTTCAAAAAGAAGTTTTAGGAATCTCACCTTCTGCCAATGGTTGGGTTCGAGGAGGTACAAACCTTGAAGGAAGAGCTAGGTTTGTTTTTGTAAATGCCTCCAGAATAAAATTGAACGGAAAATGGAGGCATGGAACGACAGGAGATTGGAATTACAACTGGAACCTAACGTTGAATCAAAATCCGGCACCAACTATCAGAGCAAATCTTGAAAGTAGGCTTAGGGTTACAGGTTCTTTTTGTTATCAATAGATTTCTCTCTTCATAGAAGGTTTCGCTCTTACAAATGCTTTTCCTTCAAGATTGTCTAACCACGGATGCTTTGCACCCGCGTGACAAAGACAAAAACCACGGATGCTATACGCCCGACCTCAAACTGATTGCCTTTTAAAAAATAGCCAACAATGAAAAATAAAATATATAAATTCAGCTGTTTGCAGATTAAATTTTATCAGCTTATTTTTTCGTCCGTTAAAAGAAGAGCTAAAGTCTAATTAGTCGCTGTAGCGAAATATAAAATACCTTTATTTAAAGGCTTTTGACTTCATATAGCTCTTTACTTACTTT
>JABSRF010000507.1 GCA_013215275.1 Oligoflexales bacterium
TATTTCGAGTTTGAAAGGGAAGCAGTTAATGAGAGTTCCATTTTTAATTATGGTTTTATTATCTCGATCACCTATGTTTGAGCCTTATATGGACACTTTAAAAAACGATCTCATTGCTACCCATGAAATATTTGGAATTCTTGAAATTTCCAGCAATATTTCAAATTTTATTTGGGATCACCTTCCAATGATCCTATTGATCACCAATGAGTCTGGCCACATTCTTAAGACAAACAAGGAAGCTTGCAGGTACCTTGAAAAAAGCCCGAGGGACATTGTCGGAAAAAAGCTACATGAGGTTTTCTCGGGTGGTTCAACGAAAAAATACTTCGCGGATCTGTTTTCCGACGAACAAAGCCCTGGAACAGAGCGCGCTCCCTTTCAATCATATGTTGATGCAAAGACCGAATACACCTTCTGGCAAGTGAAATTTATGAGCAATAAAAGTCAGGAAAATCAAACAAAAATATATGCAGTCATAGGCAATAACTCTCAAGAATTGCGGCAGGCTTATCAAGGGGAACTTATAAAAGCTTCTACCCTTACCTCTATGGCCACCTTAGCAGGAGGGGTTGCTCATGAGATCAACAACCCTTTAACCGTGGTAAGAGGGTGTAATGAGCTGATCACGAGAATGTCTGCAGAAAACCCAAAAATGCAGAAGTTGACTGAAGATATAGAGAAACACACCCAAAGAATGGCAGATATTGTTCATCATCTGCGCAGCTTTTCTACCCGTACCCCAACCACTGGGCTTTCAAGCATCGATATTAACGACGCAGTTAGATCGGCAGTGGATTTCTTCAAAGGCCTTTTAAGTGATGAAGATACGGTGCTTTCCTTAAGCTTAAACGAAGGTTTACAGGTGAAGGGAAATATTAAAGAACTGGAATCAGTCTTACATATCTTAATAGAAAATGCCAAGGATGCCCTGGATTCTGTAAGCGACAAGCGGGAACGAAGCATTTCTATAAAAACTATGCAAGATAATCGTCAAGTATTCTTGATTTTTGAAGACAACAGTTGTGGCATTCCAGAAAACTTAGTTGATCGTATCTTTGATCCTTTCTTCACGACCAAAGGGGTTGGCAAAGGCACCGGGTTAGGGCTTTCAAGACTATATAACATTGTCAAAATGCATTCTGGAATTGTTGATGTGGAGAGCAAGGAAGGACACTTCACCCGCTTTACCATTAGTTTTCCAGAATACTTAGAGGATGAATAAACAATATGAGTGACAAATTTTCGGAAGTTAATCAAATTTTGTTTCGGGCCATGAGATCGGCCAGCTTAGAAGTCTTTCAAGTTGAAGCAAAAAGCCCAGATTACTCCATCCTCGAATTTAAAGAAAAAGATACTGATAAGCTTATTTATACTCAGGATATTGCATGCATCATGCTCATTGGTGAAGAAATCAAGATTGTCTACAAGATCCATTACTGGCTTGATGATGCCATAGAAGTATTGAGAAAAGTCCATCCATCTCATTCCGAAACCATTGTCGAAAAAAAGTCTCGTGACTACATGAAAGAGCTTAGCAACGTGACTGCTGGACGTATGAAGTATAAGCTACTCACGACCAACTGCAATATTGGTCAGAGTTTGCCGGTAAACTTTGACGGTTTCAACCAGCTTTTTTTCTCTGAAAAACGCAATAATGAGTTTTCTGACTCTTGGGCCATATCAAATAAGCAGCAAGAGTTTATTATGTCATTCAGTATTCAGTACTACAAAGATTCAATCCTAAGCAAAATCAATGAGAGTATGCTTGATGACTCTCCTCCTCCTGATGTGGAGCTTTTTTAATAAGCCATTGGCTCTTACAGTCCTAGACCAGCCTTGAAATTTAATCAGACCAAGTAAAAAATAATTTAGTTTCAAAGATTGTTTTTTAAGTTAGGTTATCGAAAGATTCTTTAACTTTCACAAATTATCATTGGATGACTTGGCTCTTCTTTCTTTTTTATCTGTCCAATAATGCTTGCTTGCCTGAGCCGATGATGCCTTAAGTCCCTACAAAGCTGCTCAGCATGCTCAGCAGGAACTCCAATTAATATAGGCCCTGCTGTTTGAGGGTCAAACAAGAATTCAGCAATTGCACGATCGTGATTAGAAAGAAGTTGTAGGGTCTTCGTGTAAGGTATGCGATTTTGCGAGTGAATGCTTGACCTGATTCCTTCTGAAAGGGCATTAAGCATTCCCCCGTAAAGGGGTAGCTGCTTCAAGTTTATCAAAGCAATTTTAGAGTCATCAGCCAAGCAGCTTGCTATCGCACCAGCCAAGCCGTAACTGGAAACTGCACACATGGTTCTGACTGGGTATTTGCGGCTAAGAGTTAGGAGGGCCTCATGGCTTAAAGTCATATGGGACATAGCCTGCCAAAGATGGCGAGAGCTTACCTTAAAGCGCTCATAGCCAGAAAACATGACCCCAGTGCCAAGTGGCTTCGTCAGGATGAGGGCATCCCCTATAGTGGACCCCGTTTTTAGGACCATTTGATAAGTAAAACTCCTAAATGTAACATGCTGAATTTACATAAGGA
>JABSRF010000508.1 GCA_013215275.1 Oligoflexales bacterium
GAGTGCGCAATCACAGGCCAGAACTGTACTAAAATTAACCATCAATGGGTAGGACATTTATTTGGAGTTACCTAAATGCGCATAAGCTCTTTAATATCGCCAAAATCAACGACCATCCCCTCACTACTGCTACCTTTTTCCAGGCTTATAGCACCTCGCATGGAGACTTCTAAACGGTAGCGGTGGCCATGAGGATGCCGACATTTGTTCTTATGATTGGGAACTCTATGCCCCATATCCCACTCAATAATTTTGGTGACATCCATATGCACAGAAAAAAACCTGCTTTCTTGTACTTAAGCTCTTGAAAAGAAAAATACCATGCCTCTACACATTCTTTAAAAAGGCACATTTGGTGATTTTTAAAGAGGCCGAACCATAGCAAAGCAGGTAAGTGTGTGTAAACAATAAGCTTGTAAGAAGCTGAAATTTTTGAGTGTTACTGGCGTAAAATTAACCTTTAGCTTAAACCACCGAAGTTGAAAGGGCATCCAATTAATGTCTAGATGTTCGCCGTTGAGAACTTGTATAGGGATTTCTAACCATGCCTTCTAAAACAACGACAAAAATCAAAAACATGCTCTTGATAGGTGGGTTTGTTTTATGGGGACAAACCTCAATGGCCCTTGAGGGAGTTTATTTTAATCCTGCGTTTAGCTATCGCACCGAGGAAAGCACCACAAAATTGGATGGTGGTGAGAATACCTATGAAAGAACCCATACCCTTTTGAATATTGGCCTTGGCTACGGGATGGGCAATGGGCTGTTACTAGGATTGAAGTACTTTAGTGACAAAGTGGAAGCACATTCGGTCCCATTTTGGGAGGATAACCCTGGAGATCCAGCAGTTCTTGAAACCACTGCAATAGGTGGTAGCGTTGGATTTATGGTTGATGAGCTCAGTTTGTTTGTCAGTATCATGGCTGTGCAAGCACCAAAAAGAGTCGATGAGCCCAACAACATAGAGTATTCAGAGGGAGGAGGCACCATGATTGATGCAATTTACTTTGCTGATATGGGCTCATGGTTTCTAGGTCCTCAGTTAACCTGGAGGTCCTTTGATTATAAGTCCTATAAAAATACGGAAGATGATAACGACCAAACTGCGGACGCATTTATCTCTCGCTCAGAGTCAATTATTGAGCCCTATATTAGTATCTTAGTGTTTTTCTGAACAAGCTTCCTGATAACTTTATTAAAGTTAAGGATAATTTGAGCCGATGCTCGGCTCGAATTCGCCTATTGCTTAATTGGGAAGAGTTATGAGCAAATACTGGCCCAACTTGTTAGCAACTGTTGTTGTCGTGGCTCTTTTGAGCTATGGGTGCAAGGCAGACCGTTTCTTAAATCAAGATCACACCTTAGACACCAATACGAGGACAACCGAACAATCTGAAATATTAGCGACAAAAGCCGCTATTTGTCGAGAAGATGATAAGCTATGGGACACGGATACCAATACCTGCATGGATGCCAAATCTTTCTGTAAATTGAAAGAAACGGAAGGTTATGTGTATCAAAATGAGCTTTGTTTGAGTCCTGAACAACAATGTCTCTTAGCAAAAGGGTCCGAGTGGGTTGACGGGGTATGTAAGAGTGCAAGCGTTGTCTGTGAAGAAAAGTCTGACGGATCTACATTCGTAAACGGAACCTGCTTAAACCCTGAAGAATTCTGCAAAAGTAAGGGAGAGCATTATGTGTGGTCAACTCGGAATAACGAGTGTGGGCTGCGTGGTTTTTTAAATTATTGCCAAGATCCCAGTGTCAGTGAATCGGCCTTTACGACTGTACTAGAGTTAAAAAAAATCGCGAAAACCGGTTTAGGATTGCAGCGTAGCCCAACTTGCTCAGAGTCCTTTGAGTTTCTAAAGGGCTTGGAACAGTTGCGCTTAGTCCATGACAACAAGAGGCAAGACTCAATACGAATCCGTGATTTGTATCCACTCATTGAGTTCAATGGCATTAAGCAGCTAGAGTTAACGAACCAAGGAATCAATGATCTGATGCCCCTTTCTTACCTGACCCAGCTGGAATACCTAGATTTGCAAAATAATGAGCTTGATGAACTGGTGTATGTAAGCGGACTCGTAAAGTTACGCTATCTATTTCTTGGGTACAATCGCAGTATTCTCAGTCTTGGGGGGCTTGAAAATCTAAAAAACCTCGAAGTTCTTGAGCTTTTTGGGGCAACCATCTCTAACTTAAGTCCCCTAGAGCAGCTAAAAAATTTGCGACGTCTGTCTTTGAGGGATAATCCCATAAACAGTGTTTATTACCTTAGGCTTATGGAAAAACTAGACATCGAAGATGGCTTAGACCTGCTTTATACGAACATCTCAAGATTGCCCCTTGCGCAGAGGAATGAGCAGAATTGCCCAAGCAAAGGAAACATTTCAGAAGCGTTAAAAAAATTCTGTCAGACAGAGCCTTAGGTTTTTTTTCCCTGCCTATCCAATTCAAATAACCTGAGTTCGACACTTAAGATCATGAAATATTGAGATAAATACGGTAAACTCTAGCCTCAATTTGTTGAATT
>JABSRF010000509.1 GCA_013215275.1 Oligoflexales bacterium
GGCATCCGTTTCTACCAAAATATAGCGTTCTGATCACACATGAATAGTGGGTAGAATATTTATTTGGAGTTACCTTGACTTATTTGTTTTTTTGAAGGCAACATCTACTTAAGATTCGAGAAGGATAGGGGGGTGACTGCAATGACTATGAAATTGCAGATTTCTTTTTTTGTCATGTTTTTTTGCCTAAGCTGCCTGGATGCAAATACCCTTGTATTTGACGGTGAATTTGCCGAGCCCGCTGATGCTTCGAACATAAACCAAACGTCTGCAGCAACTTACACTTTAAACACTCTTGAGGGTGGCAGCGGAATTACGGGCACAGTTAGTGTAAGCAGTGCGGGAATGCAGGTATCAGTAAGCCTAAGCGAAACGCCAACTTCCGGAGTTTCTGTGGTACTGTCTGATGAGTCTTATTCAGACCTGTCTACCAATGGCTCTTTTGCAAAGGACCCCCTCGAGGCAGAAAGTGGGACCACCTATACCTTTACCCTTCCCAAAAATCGTATACTTTCCGAATATTCCGTGGTTTTCCATAACAGTGGAACCGTGTTAGCTGTAGCCACAAGAACCCCTGTATCCACTTCAGGAATGATTCCGATAATGGAGGGTCTGACAATGGGGGTTCAGATGATGGCGATGGCGATGACAATACAACAGGATCTGGAGGTCAAGAAGGTGCCATAGCGAGAGGTTCATTTGACCCCGACCTTGGAAGCTCCTCCTATGATACAGGTGGTTCCTATACCTTAATAAGACAAGGCAGAGATTTAATTCTGAGGCTAGAGGATGATTTCTTCGCTGACCGCGGTCCTGCCGTCTATTTTGTTTTTGCTAGCTATGAGCCGGCGGAAGCTGTGAGCACAAACTCTAGCGTCAGGCATGGAGAGCTAGGAACCAACGGTATTTGTATTCCTCCTTTGGGTAATTCTATAACGGAAACGAGTGGCCCGCAGTTATATACAATTCCAATTCCGGATGGCTTTGATATCAACAATTTCAATTCCCTCATTCTCTACTGCGAAGCGTTCCAAGTTGTCTTCGGGGTGGCAGATGTTCAACGACTATAAAAGTAGGTTTGATATGCTCCGTAATCTTTTATTGGGTTTAGGAATTTGTTTTCTACTGGAATTCTCGGTGCTGACTGGAATCACTAGTAGATTATCTTGCTATGCAGCTACGAGTGAGGAACAGAGTGAACGTCTACAAATCATCAATGCGTCCGTCATTTCATTTCGACCTGCGAAATCACGGATAGATCGCTGCACTTACTGTTTGACAGCAGGAGTAAGCCTTGGAGTGCTTCCCGAAATAGATGGAACCGTGGGTAACAAAGAGGAACGCACAGACTTTTTACCTGTCATTCCCAAGCCGAAGGTAAAGTTTACCTTACCCTACGGAATTGCTATTGAAGGACACGGCGTACCACCTATTACCATCATAGATGTGACCCCCACCATATTCGCCTTTCACCTAGAAAAGTTTTTTGTATTGAAAAAAAACCATATCTTAAGCCTGGACCTTGTTTATACCCAAGGAAATATCATAGCCCCTGTGACCCTTCCTGATGCTGCAGATACCTTTGATTTTTGGACTAATACAGGAATGCTAGTTTATCATCATCGCCTAAGTAAAAAGCTATTTACTCACCTAGGAGTCGGGAGCGAACAAATTTCGACCGAGTTCTTGGTCGAGGTTGATGGTACTTTATTAACCGCAGAAGATACTTCTACCATTTTTGTAGGGGGTTTTGAATGGCTATTTTCGAAGTATACCTCGGTTGGCTTCGAACAGTTTGTAAAATCCGATATTGTTTCCCATTTTCACCTCTCGGCCTACTATAGATTTTAATCGTCCTCAATGAAGGAGGAGCCCCTAATGCAAAATAATTATAAACTGTTCTGTTCTTTGTTAGCTTGCATATGCTTGATGAATTTTCCAATGCCAAGTAAAGCGGAATTGCTAAGCCAATCGGGTTTGGAAAAAGCTAATGGTCAGTCTGAAACCCAGCATACACAAAAACACGACAATTCAGCTGATACTGGAGATGAGGATGTTGAGATTAGTCAATCGGATTTACCCTCGACATTCAAAAAAGTGCCTACAAAGCCTCTTTTGAAGGGATGGAGGACACCTCTGGACAGCTGCTGGTTTTTGCACCTAGGGTGCTCATACCCTTAACTCCAACATTGAGCTTAAGTGGTGGTCTTTATACTGGAAAAATAAGGTTGACCCGCCTGGGAGGTGATGTTGGGGAGCTACATAGGCTCCAAGGCCCTTCTTTTGGTGGCGTCTATAGAGCCCTGGATATGGGAGATTGGGGCTGTGAGGCGTCATTGTTCCTAGATGCACTGTGGCTAAGGGTCGATGTGGATGTAAACTCAAAAACTACCGAGTACGCCCAAGGTACCCGACGTTATAGTGGCGGGCCTAAACTAGGGTCAAGGCTTATGCTCGCTGCTAACTAGTCGCTGTAGCGAAATATAAAATACCTTTATTTAAAGGCTTTTGACTTCATATAGCTCTTTACTTACTT
>JABSRF010000051.1 GCA_013215275.1 Oligoflexales bacterium
GCATCCGTTTCTACCAAAATATAGCGTTCTGATCACACATGAATAGTGGGTAGAATATTTATTTGGAGTTACCTAGCTTCTTGCCATATTGCTTGTTGATGGTGGAATCGAGGTCAATTGTGATGGATTTTTGCTTTTCCAGGGGGAGCTGAGAGCGTAGCTTAAATCCGGTGTTAATAAGTTCATAGTTGAGCTGTTTACAGTTCATATTGGAAAACGAACGGAGAAAGTTTCCACAAGACTTAGAAGTGTATGTCTCATCCCTTCCTAGGATACCTTCAAGCCCTGGTTCTTTAGCTAAGCCTTCCATATCATCGAGGCAATCAGCCCCGGCGACGAATGTTAAGATCATCTGCCTAATTTTTGCTAAGTTGCGCTCAGAGCTGTAAGAAGCCTTCAACTTTGGCAGGGCAGGGCGGAGATGAGTTGATAAATTAAGCTTGTTATAAAGAGTGCTTACGGAATAAATGCCACCCCATGAAGAAAGTTTTTTGTTAGTAGAAAGAATTTTGATACTCATATGTTTGACCCCTCTCTATTTTTTTTCGCGAAAATTTCATAGAGGGGTTTTTCTATTTTTTCAAACCTGAGTTCGACAGAATTATATCGCCAATTGCATATTCCTGTCTAAATATTGCTCAACTTCATGTGAAGTTTCTCTCAGGCTGGGCTTTTTAGGTAAAAATGTATAGGCAGCTAGAGCGCTCAGCAAGTTAGCAAGAAAATTAAGCGGGCTTCTATGTCTGGTATGTTCTATTTGGCACATGTTCTTCAAAATGTCATTTACCGTTTCTATCAAAGATCTTTTCCTAAGCATAATCTTGTCTTCCAAGGGGAGTAGTCTATTCTTCATATTTCTTTTTATTGGAGTCAAAAGAGTAAGATTTTTGTTGAATAGCTTTTCAAACAGTGAAGTGGACCCCACTGTCCAGACCAAAAATAATGCAGGCTCTCCAGTTTCCGAGGCTGCAGGAGACCCCTGGACGTCCATCAACCAAACTGATGCCATTGCTGCATGTGATTCATTGGGAAATGGCTATCGCTTAATAAGCAATGATGAGTGGATGACAGTCACCGCAAATGCAGCAGCCATAGCAAGCAACTGGAGTGGTGGTAGTGTTGGAAATGGTATGATTTTCATTGGTCACTCAGATAATGATCCCACACAAGCATGCCCGGCTGATTCTGATGACTCGAGGTCATATGTGGAAGTAGATTGCACCAGCAAAGCTTTAGGTGGTGATGACGATGCTGGTCAGAGCAGAACCCATAGCCTATCGAATGGTTCCATTGTCTGGGATCTAGCAGGCAACTTGCGTGAATGGACCACGTACAATAGTAGCGTAGATAAGCCAAACCCTCGGGACAACAACTACAATGAATACACCTTACCAATAAGCGGAAGTACCTCTCTACCGCTTACGCGCCTTATCCCAACTCAGGGAGTTAAAGCCTTTTGGAACGATGCCTGGAATTCTGCTCAAGGAATTGGCCAAGGACGCATCGGCACAGAAGGCTCTGGAGGGGCATTATCAAGGGGAGGTGGGTTTATGGGAGTTGACCGAAATGGCCTCTTCCGCTTTCGCATCGACCAAGGCTCTGATATGACGGCTGCAACCTTAGGCTTTCGCTGTACCTATTCGACTCCTGAATAGACTTACCTATTTTCATATGGCTTGCAGATAACTCACACTGAATGCCTCTTTACGAGATGTGTTTCTCGTTTCGAGGTAATACCCTGATCTCTGCAAACTAAGAGCTAAGGTTTTCATCATTCCGACCCTAATATTGGTGGTTAGATCCAAGGTATGCCTAAGGGACCCTGAATTTGCGACACCACGGCGATCAACCTTGTCTTGCCCTTTTTCCTCTCGTTCCAAAGAAGCTAACACTTGTCCCGTTCCAAAGTAAGTATACGATAAGCTAAACTGGCTTTTGATTGCTGCACCTTTTTCACGGGTCTGGGTGGATTGCTCATCCTTAACCTTAATGGGCCTTCTGAAAATTCCAGCGACTCCAAGCCCCATGGTCCAATTTAAGTGAGTAAACCATGCATCTAACCCTGGGAGGATTTCACTATAGCTATTGCCGTGAATATCTAGGGAATGAGGTTGTTCTGAATTCTCCAACAAGCCCTTAGCAGTGGCATGCTTGTAGCTCAAATGAGCTTGCAGCGTGGGTAAGAGGTGGTCAAATGCCCCAGTGGAGAAAAAGGTGTAGCGTAGACCAACACTTGGATCACCAAAGCTATAATGATCTTTAGCATCAGGATGATAGTTTCGTTCGTAATTCCACTGACCGGAGAGGCTCAGTCGCTCATCAACACTTTTAGCAAGCCCAAAGCTGTACTTGTCCGTATGGCGTGGTCCATCATCAAAACCGGGCCTGCCATTTGTATCAATGAGTTTACGGTTGTAGTCCTTACTGAATCCCAACTTAAACTTCCAGGCTTCCCCTGGTGATAGGATCAAAGGTCCAACCGCACCACAACCACAGGGACACGCATTCAAAACACTTGAAAAAAGAAAAACCCCAATCAATATAAAAAAGCTGCGTACAGCTCCCATAACAACTCCTAGATTTAATCTTCTACATAAACGGGATGATCAAAGGCATACTTTTCGTTTCCAATGACAAACCTAAACTGCAATTCCCAAGCGTCTGACATTGTGAAATAAAAATTTGAACAAATAAAGTATTCGTCATCTACCAATTCAACAATCCGATCTTTGTCTAAACCACCATGCCCGTGCATCTTCATATAAAGGCTAAAATCCAAAAAACTGGCCTTTACAAGTTCATTATTTAAATCGGTGAAATAAACCTTAAACCTGTTTTCATGCTTTGTTCCAGCCTTAGGAGGCGTATCCCACTCTACATGAATTTGAAATTTTTTTTGAAATTGCTCAAGGGAATTAGCATCAGAAAAATCCACTTGCATACTGTCCGAAGAAGCACGTCGATTATCTATCGTCTTCTCTGGACCACACGCAAACAGGCTACAAATCAATAAAATGAAGCAAGTAAGCTTTGCTTTCATAGGGACTCCTTAGATAGGATCGCAACATCTCCATCTTCAAAGTCCAAATTCAGCTTATGCTTGGCATTACCGAGATTGAACTCTTTTAACAGCGTAATCCCGTTCTCATCTTTCTCACTATAGTTTATTTCAATGGTCTTACCACAACATGTGGTAAACGTTGCTTTAGATATTTGCACTCCAGAGTTCACAAAAACTTTGGCTTCATAGGCACCAACAGGAAATTCATTCTGGGATTTAGAGATTAGTTCATTATTTTTATCAAAAAACATAAAAGATACTTTTTTGTGTTGCTCACTTTCAATCACATATAAGTCATCATTAGTTTTCTTGGGTTTAGAGCCACAGGCTGAGCTTAATCCTACCAACATAAAGAATAATAATATCGAATTTCGCAAGATACTCTCCTCAAGGTGCATTTATTTCTTGCACATGCTTTTTAAAACCGGCATTATCACTTCTAAGAACCAGAACAGAGGTATCACCACTTGCCTTGGCTAAAGCGCACTCTAGTGTTACAGCAAGATCACCAGCTTTGCAAGATCGCCCTATATGGTATCCAACGATTTTTCTCGAAAAGACATCTATGAATGCCATAACCAAAAAGAATTTATTTTCACCATGAATATAGCCGTACTTGATATCGAATTCCCATAGCTGATTGGGACCATTGATAACTCTATTGGTTGATATCCTACGGTTCTTTTTTGGCTTCTTTTTTCGATATGGGAGCAAAATATCGTTTTCCCTGCATAAGCGGTAAAGTTTCTTGTGATTGATATAATAACCGTAATCTCGTCGTAAATATTGCTTGAGCTTATGATACCCACCAGCATTAGAAAACTCCAATTTATCTCTATAAGTTTTCAACACTTTGACAACAGTCGAATCAGCAACAATGGTCCCATCAGGATTAACTGTGTAACCAGGCACTGGACGACCTCGCTTGTTAGTAGCCTTAGGGCCATCCTCCTGCGTACTCTGGTAGTACCATGTTGATCTAGGTACCTCACAGATTCTCAGTATCAGGGAAGCCGGATTATTTTTTGATATAAACTGGCTTGCGACTTCTATTTTCCGAGCCACGCATGGTTTGTTTTTTTTAAAAGCTCTTTCAGGACTTCGATCTCTAACTCCATTTGGGAGACTTTCTTCTCCAGCGATCTCATCTTTTTCTTATCGATTTGTGACTCGGATTGGCCTGATTTTTTTGAAGATTTATTGACCCAGCTGTAAACTGTAGTGACAGGGATTTCATACTTTTTAGCCACCGAAGCCACACTTCCTACTTCTTTAACCTCTTGAATTATCTTGCTTTTTAGTTCAGGTGAAAACTTTTTCAACGTAAATGCCTCCTTACTAGCAATATGAAGCAAATTACGAGCCAAAAGTGTCCAACTTATTTAGGGGGCCAGAGAGAAACATTCGTGAATTCGTATTCGTTTTATGTTGTAAGGATGAGCTTGTAAAATTGCAAGAATCGATTAAGGCCTAAGCCAGGCAAGGAAGAACCAGACGCCCCAAACAGCATTTGAATCTCATAATAACAGTATCTTATGGGTTACTTCCAAGGCCCAGCTTAGGTCAGGTGCAACCAATTGTAGCACCCTAGCTCCTGAGTGGCAGGTGAGTAAAAATGAGTCTTTATGAACTTAGTGGTAGATTCTGAACATTATCTTGTTCAGTTTCCTGGCTGACATTCGCATCCTCTGACCTCAACTCAACTTCTTTGTCTTCGATCTTGTAAAGCTTTGCGATCGCTTTCAAATCTTTTTTTATGATTGGTCGTTGGGGAAACCAGCTAGAGTGACTATCGAAGCTACGAAGAGACTCTCCTTCGTGCATTCTTTTGATTAAATCTACATTATGTTTTTTTCGGATTTGCCTAATTTGTTTCAAACCCACTTTACGCATGATCCTAATACCTCCTCTATTTGACGCATCATGACGTCAGGCAGACTATCGGTTCCACAGACTCAGACTTTATAGCCATGCAGTACCCAGCTAAAATCACGAGCATTCTCAGTTTTATTCAAATTTGTGCAGAACTTTTTGCAAGCTCGAAAAATATTTTTCTAAATGTTTGTTTAAGAATAGCACAACTGCAAGGGCTCTTAGGTTCAACGAGCTTGATATTACGCTAATATTTCATTTTGTCCGATAAATACAACAATCTTTCAGCTATCTTACTATGGCTAATGCACTATGAGTTTTACCTTAAATATCTTTCCTGATCTCAAAAAACAAAAAAAATAATTCGCAGAAGACATTGTGATTTATTGGTAATAAAAACATTTACTCAAGTAAGAAGTTCCTGGATACTTTTGTCACCGTCTTGATTTAAGAAAGTCCAGCAAGCCTGAGCATGCATCTTCAAGAATGTTGAGAACCTGTTCAAAGCCTTCATGACCACCATAATAGGGGTCTGGAACCTCGTCGGTTCGGTGCTTTGTACAGAAGCCAGTCATGGTGTGCATTTTGCCTGAATAGCGATCGTCACCAGCGATGCGAATCATATTCTGGTAGTTGCTTTGGTCCATCGCAATCAGGAAGTCAAAGTCATCGAAGTCCTCACGGCTAAGCTGCCTGGCAATGCTTGTGATATGGATTTGCCGCTTACGAGCGTGCTCAATCATCCGAGGGTCCGCTTTTTCACCCACATGGTAAGCACCCGTTCCAGCTGAATCGCACTCGATTTCTCCTCCCAGGCCCGCTTTTTCCACCACAGACTGCATAATTGCCTCAGCTGCTGGTGAGCGACAAATATTACCAAGACAAACAAAAAGTACCCTCATGCCCTACTCCCCTCCATTGCTTACATTCGGTATTTATGGGAAAAATCCCCCACTTTTTTGGGATAGAGCCGTACATTAAAGTTTTCTGTAAGCATTGTCGATAGTTTTAATAGAGAGGTTCTTTGTGAATTTCGAATGAAATTGAGGGTATTATGGAAAAACAAAAAGAACTCTTAAGCCAACAAGAAGACCAAAGCATCGTTAGCGGTGTTTCTAAGGTCTATCCTATGCCTCCTCTTCAACCCAAAGATAAGAAGAGGCAAGGAAAGGCACCCGCAGAAAGCGGGTATTTGGATTAAGTTCTTATTCCGGGTAAAACCTGGCACCACTATTGGCCATCTCGACCAAGTTTGGTGCTGGGCTGAACCGCTCCCCTAGGCTGTCTTCATAGCGCTTAAGATCATCCACAATCTTCTTCGCACCAACTTTATCCACAAACCTAAAAGGGCCACCATGGAATGGCGGGAACCCAAGTCCAAAAACAGCACCAATATCACCATCAAGTGGCCGTTTTAAGATACCATCGTGTAGACAGTATGCAGCTTCATTGATCATACGAAGGTACATACGCTTCTGAACGTCTTCAAGGTCTATGGGTTTTGAAGTTTTCTTACCCATTTTGTTGATAAGCTCAATCACCTCTGGGTTTATTGGCTTCTTAGAACTCTTTTTACCGACAAATCGATCAAGCACCGATTTTTTCTGCTTCTGATAAAGGTAAAAACCTTTACCCGACTTTCTTCCTTTCGCCCCTTTAGCCACCAATTCGGTTAGGATCTGAAGATCACCTGAGCTAACCCTTTTACCGAAGGCTTTTCCCAAGCTTTCGCTGACATGGTAGCCCACATCAATCCCGACTTCATCAACAAGTGCAATAGGGCCAACGGGATAACCAAAATCCATCATGGCATCATCAAGGGTGTAGAAATCGACTCCTTCAGCAGCTAAGATAGCAACCTCATCCATGTATGGTGCTAAGATTCTGGTTGTGTAGAAGCCAGGGCCATCTCCGACCACAATAACTGTCTTGCCTTGTCGAATGCCCACGTTGACTGCTGCAGCAGCAACGTCATCAGTGGTTTGATCCGTTACAATGATTTCGAGCAAAGGCATTTTGTGAACTGGAGAAAAATAGTGCATGCCAATGACCCGCTCTGGCCTTTTACTTGCTTTTGCAATATCAGAAATCGGCAAAGCTGAGGTATTACTGGCAAAGATCATATCCTCCCGAGAGCACTCTTCGACCTCTTTGAGGACCCGATGCTTAAGATCTAGGTCTTCGAAAACAGCTTCGATGACAATATCGCACTCTTCGAAGTGCTTGTAATCAGTTTGTGCAAACAAACGTGACATGACTTTTTGTGCATCAAAACGACTTAGGCTCTTTCGCTTGACTCGTTTAGCCAAGTTGGACCAGATGTACTTTTTTCCATTGGCAATCTGATCGAAGCCGATATCCCTTAAGCGCACATGAAAGTCCTTTTGCAGGCTTATCATTGCGATCCCAGCACCCATCAAACCAGCACCCAAAACCCCCAAGTGCTCAGCAGGCTTTTCAGGGCTCCCATACCTATTTTTCTTGAGGTCTGTTTGCCCAAAGTACAGAGAAATGAGCCCTTTACTTTCAGGAGTCTGGGAAAGCTTAGCAAAAACTTCAGATTCCTTAAGGTAGCCTTTGTCAGGATGATCAACACTGTAGTTTAAAACTTCTATAATTCCCTTTGGAGCTGGGTATAGCCCTCTGGTTTTACTCTCAACCTGCTGTAGAGCTTTCTGGAGAATAAATCGCTTGCCAGCTTTCACTGATTCAAGCAAGGATGTCGCTGTGGTTTTACGTTTACGATTAACCTTTAACTTACCCTCTCCTAAGGCTTTCGCAACTTCCAAGGCTTTGTTTTGCAAGCCCCCTGGATGCACCACATAGTCCACTAGGCCAATCCGCTTAGCTTTCTCAGCCTTCACGTTGGAGCCTGTAAGCATCATGGGCAAAGCTTTTTCCAAGCCGATTAAAGCAGGTAGCCTTTGAGTGCCTCCTGCTCCAGGTAAAAGGCCCAACATAACCTCTGGAAGTCCTAAAACCGTATTGCCAGCGCTTGTAGCAACCCGGTAATCGCAAGCCAAAGCCAGCTCAAGCCCTCCTCCTAAGCAGGAACCATTGATTGCAGCAACGACTGGCTGCTTGAGCTTGGAGAGGCGCTTAAAAAACTCTTGTCCAGACTGGCTAAGCTTCTTTACTTCTGCCTCGTTCTTTGCTGCTTGAAGCTCAGCAATGTCAGCACCCGCAATAAAGCAGGATTTTTTTCCAGAAATCAGGACGAGTGCCTTAATGGTGCTAGATTTTTCCACGTACTCCAAAACTTCCTCAAATTGAGGGGTGAGCTTAGAGTTGAGTGTGTTGACCTTGGCATCCTTATCGTCGAAGGTGATTAAGGCGACTCCGTCTTTTTCTTTTAAGGTGAGGCATGGTAACAGCAAATCAGCTGCATGCTCGCCTTGTTGTTGATGTTCCATTTTCTGTTCCCCCTGAAAACACGATAGCTAGGTCAACTTTAGTTTGGAAAAACCTAGGCATCTGGATTCTCTAACAATATAGCCGAACCATGCCCGCCTGCAGCACAACCTGAGACCACAGCATAGCGACCTCCCTCTTGCTGCAGCCTTCTTGCTGCTGTCCAAAGCAGACGGCCTCCAGTAGCGCCGAATGGGTGTCCGATTGAAAGAGAGCCTCCCCAAACATTTACTTTTTCAAGAGGGACCTCACCGACCGCCTTCTCTAAGCCAAGACGTTCCCGTGCATACTGATCATCTTTTAAATACTTGAGGTTTGCGAGCACCTGGCACGCAAAGGCCTCATGAATCTCCCAAACATCAATATCTTCCACAGAAAGCTTATTTTTTTCCAGCAACAGAGGTATGGTCAATGCTGGGCCAGATAGCATTTCAGAGAGAGCATCACCTGCGTTATAGACGTAGTCTCGAACCACGGCCTTAGGTGCATAGCCAAGTTCCTTAGCTTTTTTTCTACTCATCATAAGAACCGCCGAAGCTCCATCAGTCAAAAACGATGAGCTCCCAGCCGTGGCTACTCCAAACTTTTTATCGAAAGCAGGCCTTAACTTAGCAAGCTTCTCCATAGTGGTGTCAGCTCTAGGGCCATCATCTTGAGAGATGGTCACAAACTTAGGTGGCACCTGAACTGGGACTAAGTCATCTTTAAAAATGCCTTCACTCGCAGCTTTCACTGCTAGGCTGTGACTACGCTCGGCAAAAGAATCACTTTCTTCGCGAGTCACACCAGTCTGTTGCACAAGTATTTCGGCACCCTCTCCCATGGATTTGCCATTAGAAAATTCGGCTACCTTGGGAACATCCAGTGCCATATCAGAGGGCCTAAGGGTTTGAAGCAACGACAAGTGCTTCATAATATCCTGAGGCTTCTTAATGTTTCCAAGCTTAACCATTGCTTTTCTAAGTTTTGAGGAAATACGGATGGGGGGATCTGAACAGGTGTCCGTTCCCCCGAAGATTCCGACGTCAATCCTCTTAAGCCTTATCATGTCGCTTAAATTAGTTGCTGCGACATTCGATGAAATGCAAGCCAAAGCAACAGTATAAGCCGGCACTGTCGCAGGAAAACCTGCACCCAAAACGCACTCACGAGCCACATTGGAGGTCAGGGGGTCATGAATCACTGTCCCCATGCTCACCTGCTCTACTTCTTGAGCATCCAGTCCGGTTTTTGCTAGCAGGCCTGATAAAGCAAGCCTTCCCAGATCATAAGCACTCAGATCTACATAGGCTTTATGACTCCGCATAAACGGAGTCCTGACTCCGTCTACGATCACAGGGTCATAATCACTTCCTGTGTCGACACTAGGCTGTATATCAGTCATGATTCCTACCTATTAAAAAAATCTTCTCCCAGTTTTTTAGTCTCAAGGACCTTTTCTATCACTAATTATGGTTTGAACACAAGGAGTAATACCGACCTGATCGATAGGGAGTTGGAGCACTGAAGCTCGAGATCCCCTGACCTCGATGTTCACTTCGTAAACATCGCGTGGGGATGACAAAAGTCTTTTGGATTATCAATGCTACTAGGAGGCATCGTCCTTGCCATCGCAAGGCGTTGTCATTGCCACGCCGCAGGCGGTTAGGCAATCCCCAACATGGAACCCAGTTTTTTTAAAATGGCATACAATAGGGTTTTATAATATTTCACCGGCAAACAACCTGCATAGTCTCAGTATCAATGGCCTCTAAGGTCTGGCCCTCAGGGCACATGGTCTGTAGCATCTGTTTGGCTCTATTCACAGCCTTTTGCAGTTCCCTTTCATCGATCTCTTGGTTAAGGATCTGCTCAAGCTGCTTTCTATCTGAAAGGCCCGTTCGAAGCTGCTGTTCAGGCACTCTTTCATAGGCTCTTGGAGTATGGTCTTCATACTCCCTCCGATTATCAACCTCACTTGCTTCTTCGAGGCTGTCAGAGTAGTTGAACTTACAAAGGTACCCATCATTCGTATTATAGAGGTCTTGCCACTTCATCAGCCCTTTTTTGAGTGGGTGCCGAGACGGCTTTCCAAATCGATCATACCTGCGTACCTTAACATTAAGGCCCTCTTCATCACAGTCACCACGAATTTTCCAACTGCCAATTTTTGGAGGGAGTGATTCTTTCACATTTTCACAACTTGCACCAATACAGTAAACCCGGTTTTTCAGGTCAGCTCGTAGCTCCTCGCGTTCACCCTGGTATTTGATTTGAGTCATCATCTTGCGCTGCTGGTTAAGGACATTATTGACAATCATAACTAAGATTCCGGCTAGACCAATTGCCACGATAACCGACAGCAGGCTGAACCCTTGCTCGTTCTTAGCTCGGTTTGACTTTAAAAGCTCTGATTTCACGACGTTTCCTCCGCCCTCCTTTTCGACATAAATGGCAAAAATATGAGAAAAAATGATGTGAAATGACAGCCATATGAGGGAAAGCCACTGGAAATAAGAAACTATTTCTTCATCGCTTATGTTTGAATTGGGCCAAGCCCGCTACCCCATCATTTATGGGCTATGGTGACATACTGCGAAAGCCATAAGTTGGTGACGCAAAAAGCTGCATTGCATGTTCACTCGAAACCATGTATGGAAAAGCCTACCGTAGACGAATTAGCAGGAGAGCATTTGTGAAAAAGTATATATTCCCCATTTTTACCATCGTTGCAGTGGTTGGCTACCTAAAATTTCGCCCAAGTTTGATTGAGCAAGAAACCGCACCCGTAAACCTCCCAAGCTTAGGAACCATCGGTGAATTTAGCCTCCAGAGTCAGCAAGGAGAAAGCATTGGAGTCCAGCACCTAGATGGAAACGTTTGGATTGGATCCTTTATTTTTACCCGCTGCCAAGGCCCCTGCCCGATGATGACTCAAAAAATGGCTAGGCTCCAAAAAGAGCTTGCTGGAGTTCCGAACTTAAAGCACGTTTCTATCACCATGGACCCTGAGCACGATACCTCAGAGGTTCTCCTTGAGTATGCAAATAAATACCATGCTGATCATGATCGTTGGCTGTTTCTAACAGGGAATAAACAAGACATCATCAAGCTTGCTATTGAGGCATTTAAGCTTCCAGCAGGAGAAGATCCAGACATGCACTCTACCCGCTTTGTTTTGGTTGACCAGCAGCAAAAAATCCGTGGTTACTATGATAGTGGCGACCCAGAGTCCATAAGCAAACTAAGCAATGATGTAAAAAGCCTCAGCCAAGAAAATAAACCAAATGTTTAAGGCTATCTTTTTTATGAAAACACTAGTCGGTACATTGCAAAAGACCTCCTGAGCCTAGCTTTGAGGGAGTGAAGAGCGATACCGTATTCAAGCATAAATATTGGGAGGAAGTGATGGAAAAGTTGAGACCCCTTGCCCTCATATCAGTTTATGACAAAACCGGAATAGGCCCATTTGCCAAGGTTTTGGCAGCTCACGGCTATCGCATTTTATCTACGGGTGGGACCTCAAAGTACTTACAGGAGCAGTGCATTGCTGTTGAAGACGTAAGCGACTTCACTGGTAGCCCTAGTATTCTCGATGGCAGAGTAAAAACCCTACACCCAAAGATCCATGGTGGCATTCTATTTGACCGCAACTCTCCATCACACTGCAGTGAAGCCCAGCATCATCAAATTGAAAGTATCTCTTTGGTTGTCGTGAACCTCTACCCCTTTACTCAAGAGGCTGTTGAAAAAAACCTGCCACTAGACAAAGCAATTGAGTATTGTGATATTGGCGGACCTACCATGCTCCGCGCTGCGGCTAAAAATTGGCAACATTGCCTAGCCGTAACGGACCCTGCTGACTATGAGCAGCTTGGATCAGAGCTACAAAGAGAGGGAAAGTGGTCTGAAAGAACCAGGTTAAAGCTCGCACAAAAGACTTTTGCTAAAACCAGTGACTATGATGCTAGGATCAGCGCATATTTTTCTAAAGGGATGGGAGTTGCTGAGGAGCCCATGCCTTCAGGCTTGGGTTTGAGTTTAAAAAAGGTCCAAGACCTTCGCTATGGTGAAAACCCACATCAGAAAGCGGCCTATTATCAGTTTATGGACCAGACTCCTGGAATCGACCCCAATCAGCTTATTCAAGGAAAAGCTCTCTCCTACAATAATTTGCTAGACCTGAACGCTGGCTTAGACTTGATCTCAGAGTTTTCTGAGCAAACTGCGGTTGGCATCATCAAGCACACCAACCCCTGTGGCTGTGCTACTGGAGATGTTCCTTTGCTTGAGGTCTATGAGCGTGCCTTGGAGGGAGACCCGATCTCTGCCTTTGGAGGGATTGTTGCCGTTAACACAGAGCTCGATGGTGAAACAGCAGCCAAAATGAGCTCTTTATTTTTAGAGTGTATTGTTGCACCCAGTTTCAGCCAGGAAGCGCTTGATATCCTAGCTAAAAAGAAGAACTTGCGCTTACTTAAAAGCAATGCAAAAGCTTCACAATCACTTCAGTTCCGCAGTGTTCAAGGAGGGCTATTGGTACAAGAGTCTGACTATGAGCATATGCAAAGCAATGAGTGCGAGCTTGTCACACAAGCTTCTATCAGCGATCAATGCCAAGAAGACCTACGCTTTGCTATGAAAGTCGCGTGCCATGTGAAGTCTAATGGCATTGTTTTTGCCAAAGATGGTAGGACGATTAGCATAGGTGCAGGTCAGATGAGCCGGATCGATGCAGTAGAGTTTGCAGCATCAAAAGCTGAAAAACTAGGTAAGGACCTTAAGGGAGCTGTTTTAGCGAGTGATGCGTTCTTTCCCTTTAGAGACTGCGTTGACTTAGCAGCGAAGCTGGGTATTAAGGGAATTATCCAACCAGGTGGTTCCATTAAGGATAAGGAATCAATAGAGGCAGCAAATGAAGCTGGGATTGGGATGATGTTTACTGGAATCAGGCATTTTAGGCATTAGCTCAAGCCAAGGATACGAATCACTTAGGGCTGAGCAGCCCACCCCTTCTCCTTAAGCCTAGGAAATTTCAAAAGAAAAAAGCTGTTGCATATATTTTCAGATGACCTAATACTGAACCTCTTGTTCAGCCAATTTATGGTAAGTTAACAGATGACTTTATATGCACTCATATCTTCTTTGGAGTTGGGACTCGTCTTTGGAATTATGGCCATTGGAGTCTACCTGACCTTTCGTGTTCTCAACTTTCCCGACCTTAGCGTCGATGGCAGCCTCCCTCTTGGCGCTGCTGTTAGCTCAGTCGCGATTATCGCTGGCATTAACCCATGGATGGCTTTGATTGCAGCCTTCCTAGCTGGCGGACTCGCTGGCCTGGTCACAGCCTTCTTAAATGTACGTTTTGGTATTATGAGCCTGCTCGCGTCTATCGTCACCATGACAGCCCTGTATTCCATCAACATTAGAATCATGGGGCGACCCAATCTTGCGCTTTTAGGGGAAGAAACAGTCTTTTCGCAGTTCGAAGCTATTTGCCCAGCGTTTTTGCAGGGAAATTTGATTAGTTTGTTTTTATATTCTCTTATCATTTGCTTACTTGGCTTATGCCTATACTTTTTCCTAGCAACAGAGGTCGGCCTTGCGTTGCGAGCAACGGGAAACAACCCTCAAATGGCAAGGGCAATGGGAATATCCACTGGTGGTATGACTTTGCTGGGCGTCTCCTTATCAAACGCTTTGGTTGCTTTCGCGGGTGCATTGTACTCCCAATCCCAAGGAAGTGCTGACGTCGGTATGGGAATCGGAACCATTGTTGCTGGACTGGTTTCTGTGATTATCGGGGAAGCAATGGTTAGAAAAAAAGGGGTCGCTTGGGCTCTCCTTGGTGCCCTTGTGGGCTCATGCTTATACCGAGTTGTCATAGGGTTTGCCCTAGCAACTGGAACTGGTGATTCTATTTTTGCTTTGAAAGCAAGCGATCTTAACTTGATCACTGCAGTCATCGTGGTCTTACTTCTAGCTGGTCCAAAATTGCAGTTGGCAGCAAGGAGGAGCTCCAAGTGATCGAAGTTAAGCAGGCCTACAAAACCTTTAATCGTGGCACACCCGACGAAAATCCGTCGATAAGAGGTTTGTCTTTAAAAATCAATGATGGTGACTTCGTGACTGTCATTGGTTCAAATGGTGCAGGAAAATCTACTCTCATGAACCTGCTTTCGGGGAGTATTCAAGCTGACTCTGGCTCGATTCACATTGCTGGTCAAGATGTCAGCACCATGCCAGAGTATAAACGCGCTCGCTTCATCGGACGCGTTTTCCAAGACCCTAAGGTAGGCTCTGCTTCAGATTTAAGTGTCGCAGAAAACCTTTCTTTGGCTATGAAGCGCTGTGGTGGGCGTGGGCTTAGGCTTGCTAACCGTAAAGCCTATCATGAAACATTTAAAGAAAAGCTGTCTCACTTAGACCTAGGCTTAGAAGAACGACTTAATGACTCTATTGGACTTCTGTCGGGCGGGCAAAGGCAAGCCATCACATTGCTTATGGCAAGTATGATTGAGCCCCATATTTTATTGCTTGATGAGCACACAGCCGCCCTAGACCCCAAAACAGCAGACCGAGTCATGAGACTCACCGATCAGATCATAAAAGAACACAAGTTGACGGCCCTGATGATAACCCACAATATGGAGCAAGCAGTCAAATACGGAAACCGCTTAGTCATGCTCCATCAGGGCAAAGTTGCGTTAGATATTTCTGGATCAGAACGGGAGAACTTAAAAGAGGAAGACCTCCTTGCCCAGTTTTCCAAGCTTGCAAAAACCTAGTAGGATAATGTTATTTTGAAGAAGTTTATTATTTTTTGCTTCAGCCTGGCACTTGCTATGCCAGCAGCTCATGAGGCATACGCACGAACTAATCCCAGAAAAGGGAAGGTACCTGTTAAAGCAAAGAATGAACCGAAAAACCCTAGTGTCATTCAGCTGCTCACATCGGTGCAGAATAAGCTTTCCAATGAGGCTGCTCGGCTGCAGATTCAAGCTCGCGGTCTATCAAAGGCTGAAATAGAGCGCTTAAATACCCTGTACCAGTCCATTGGCAATTTAAAAGAGATGATCACTAAGCTCGAAAAAACAGCGCTAAAGGACGACCATTTTGCCCAGCCTAAGGTTTTTGCCAGGGAGCCAAAACCTAAGCCAAAGCCCAGCCCTAAACCAAAACTAAAGCAAAAAGCGAAGCCAAAGCCGAAGGTAAGTCGATAGTTCCTAAACGCCAGTCAGAATCGTTTGGACGGGGCCTATGAGTCAGTTTAGGATATTCAGGTGAGGAAAAATCCACCGTAACTCCAAAGCTGGATCATAATCATTTTAAAGGAAGTATTATGGGCAAACATGTTTTTACGCTAAACCTTCGTATGGAAATTGAGTCTGACAAGATTACAGACGGTGAGTCTGGCGCTACTTTAGAGGTGGCTCCAGAAATATTATACAATATGGTGTCATCGCTACGCTCTGAAGCACTAGCAGAAATCGATGAACTCACATCCTCCGAGTTCGATGAAGCAATGGATCGCTCGAAAGACATCAATACGATCTTAGGCAAAATTGAAGAGCTTTATGATACTGAAGAACTGATCGAGGAAGAGTAAACTATTACCGATATCTTCTGGCTTGACTTGCTCGTCGGCCTCATTCTTACTCTTACAATAATTTACTAAATATTCCCCAACTCAATACATCAAAATCCTTACCCAAAATTACTATTAAAAATCTAATTAAAAATCATGCGGCCCCTACCCGATCGCGTTTATATAGGCAAGAAACCACCAGGATGCAAGCTATGCGCTATTTCGCAATATTAATAGTCTCTACCTTTATGAGCTTTTACTCCTCGGGTAACCAGTTTAATAGCATTACGGTAACTCCAAATAAATGTCCTACCCATTGATGGTTAATTTTAGTACAGTTCTGGCCTGTGATTGCGCACTCTATGA
>JABSRF010000510.1 GCA_013215275.1 Oligoflexales bacterium
GGGGTTTGGGGGCAGAGCCACCAGAAAAAATTGGTTAGCAATTATTTCGATTGTCCAGTTCACGGGGAACCAATACAGCTTAAACTTCAATCGCAGCATTTGGACTCTAAATCGAGATATTTATGAAAATTTTTAGTCAATCGAGGGATGTTCGAATCACCGAACTGCCTCATCAGCAGAAGGCCTCTGACGCTAATAACTTTAGTCAAGAGCTGTTTGGCAAAAGCCCAGAGGTAGCTAAAAGCATTTTAGAGGGAAATGCTAAGCTAAAAGATTTGAAGTCAATTCCTATAACTCAGCAAATTCGAGACTTTGTTTTCTTGAACGACAACAGGAAGGTGTACGTAGATTCTGCGCTTGAGTATTTGAGAAATAAACAACTGCAAGCAAGTGAAACCTATGATGCAATCATCGTAGGTGCTGGAATTCATGCTGCTACATGCCTCCATGCCCTAAGGAAAAAGACCCCACATGTAAAGGTTCTGATAGTCGAAAAAACGACCACCATTTCCTCTACGTTCGCAAATTATGGGGACTCACTGGTATTAAACTCGCCTACCTATGTAAACGTTGGTCTTGATTCGAATGTCATCCCTGGTCATTTCATTCAAGCAAGTGACTTTGATGAGCTCGTTGAGAAACCTTTTCCAACTGCCAAACATCTATTTGAGCTAGCAGTCATGGTGTTGTTTCATAGCGATGCTGACATCGCTTTTGATTTCAACGTAGAGGATGTCCACAAGATCGGCAGTTGCTATTTTCTTGAATCTAAAAAAAGAGTTTTTACAGCAAAGAGCCTGGTCATTGCGAATGGTATGGGAGGCCCAAGAGAACACTCTTTTTTAAAAGATAGACCAAGCGATAAGCTAATTTCAGGTGACGACTTTATTATCAAAAGTCGCACAGAACATGGGTTTCTCGACAGTTTTAAAGGCAAAGACTTAGCGATTATTGGGGCTGGGGATACGGCTAACTGTGTGCTTGAGTATATTTTGCCAACAATTTATCCCAATATGCGCTACGGCTTCCATAGGGAGTATCCCACCTTACCGCGAAGTGTTTACTGGATTGGACAAAACTCTCCAGACATCAAAAGTTTCTTCTTTAAAAACAAGCGTAGGTATTGCCATTCAGGCGGACTTATCGAATTTTTTTGGGAAGGAGACATGCCTTTTGACTTACCTGTCGATCAATGGAAGCAATTTAGAAAGCTGATAAAGATAGTACCAGATAAATTAATATCCATAGCACATAAGCCAAAGAAGGTTGAAATAACAAGCCATGCTAGCGTCTTAGCGGTCGACCTTGTGATCGACTGTACAGGCAGGTATAACCAACTTAGCTCTAGTCTACTCAAGGATGAGTATGAGTTTGTAGAAGGTGATATTGTTTTTTATGGTGGCTGTTGGAATGAAGGTTTAGAACGCTTTGCTTCTTTCACCCGTACCTTGAAATCCCGAAGACTGGCATGCAAACTAAAAGGTGAGAAAATCTTTTTTCTCGGCAGCTCTTGTCCCTTGGGCGAATTGATTGACGATGATGAGGCAAAAAATGGGTCTTCTCAATATCAAGAAGATCGTATAAGTCTAACGAACAGTAAGTGGTCCCTTGAACACACGCTCCCCCGAACAGCGGCATTTTCCGAGAGATTTGAGGAGCTTTTAGATGTTGGGCAGGATTCATCGGTATAAATAAACTACTTAAATTTTTTTCAATTTAGCGATACGGAAGGAAATCTGAAAATGGAGACTTTTGAGCAGAAGAAACAAGCGGTTGTTGAATCCCTGTCTAAAATTGAAGATTATCAGCAGCGATTGCAATTTCTAATTGAGAAAGGCAAGAATATGCCAAAGATAGACCCACAATTTAAAATGGATCATTTTTTGGTTCCAGGGTGTATTTCGCGTGTATGGCTTGTCCCTCAGTTTAAGAACAGCAGCATCACTTTCCATGCTGATGCAGACTCACTGATCGTTAAAGGTATCGTAGCTTTGTTACTATCTGTTTATAACGATAGTGCTCCGTCTGATATCATGAAGGATGATGGGGGTTTTTTGGTGGATGTTGGTGTAACTCAACACCTTTCAGTGAACCGTCGCAACGGCCTCGCTCACGTACTAAAACAGATTCATGCCTATGCTGGAGCCTTTCAAAAGCAAACCCAAAAAGAAAACTTAAGCCTCGTGTGAGGCTTAACATCTGATCGAGTATCTTTCCAGCAAGCTGATTCGTTAGTTTGCCTGCGACGGCTCAAGTATCTTGGAAAACTTTCTGTGTATTTCTTCATGACGGTGTTCTAGCTTTTCATGGAGATCTGCAAAAGCTAAGTGATCGTGGTGAAGTGATACATGGTTGGAGTGAGCTTCCTCATCTTGGCTCTTATCTCCTGTCGCTTCTGATAAATCTATCTGATGATTGAAGTGGACCCCACTGTCCAGACCAAAAATAGCTTTGTATAACCTAGATTCTGCATGCTATGAATTTCTCCATCGCCGCTATCAAAAATATACAAAAAGATTGGAGGAAAATCTCG
>JABSRF010000511.1 GCA_013215275.1 Oligoflexales bacterium
AGTGCGCAATCACAGGCCAGAACTGTACTAAAATTAACCATCAATGGGTAGGACATTTATTTGGAGTTACCTAACCCGCAAAACTGGTGTTTGCATTGCAACGGTCTATCGCAAAGGAGTTGGAATGATGGTTCCTGATGGTGATTTTACCTTAGAACGAGATGACATTGTACAAATGGTTGGAAAGGTGCATTCTTTGAAAGAAGCTGAGGCAGAGCTAAGGGGTTAAGGAGTAAACAATGCTCCTTGTTAGACTATTTATAAAAAATTACTCTCTCAATTAGTCCATATTTTCAGAAGATTGAGAGCATACTTACAACGCTCCTAAAAAATATCAAATTCTTTACGAACTAATTTATTATACTGGATATTTCGTGTAGCCCTATTTTTCTGAGGTATCATGGAAGAAAAGCTCTTAAGACGGTCTACAAGGCATGAATTAAAATGCCTACTGACAGGAAATAGTCCTTTGATCTATCAAAAGAGGATCATCCCGTCAGCGACCCGTGACATCTCAAAAAGGGGCCTAGGAGTATTGACCTTTGAACTTTTGGCAATTGGAGAAGAGGCCATTCTCCACCTTAAGCATATTCGCTATAAAATTAGATTGCAGGTTGCGTCGTCAAATATTATTTGCAAACAAAGGCATGTCTACAGTGTGGGCTTAAGTGCCAAACACTCCCATGATAACTTGCTCGATATATTTGTCCATGCTGGATTTTTGCGGGAAAAGCCTGAGTGCAAACAAAAAGATGTGGATATAGGCCTTAGGTACCAAGATATCATTGAAGTTGTTAGGAATATCCATTTTAGAGACTACAACATATTGAATTCGATTGGCTTGCATAGACTTGATAAAACCCATGCAGGTTTTCAAACAAGGATAAAAGACATTCCTGTGGTTGTGATTGTCCCCAAAGCAAAGTTCAAAGCTGGTTTATCCAAACTCTCTGAGTTTGATTTCCTTCAATACGTTTCCATTGTCAAATTGATCAGCAACCAGTGGGTGAAGGTGTGGCCTACAAAAAAGGAGATGGAATTTCTAGCACCGACGGTGTGGGACGGATACATTGATGTGAGTAATTTGTAGAGCTTGAATAAAGCTATTCACTGTCACCGCTACCGACTTTAAGCTGACAGCAGTAAAATGAGTGCCGGCGGTCCTGAGCCTCTGGGTAAAAGGTAGATTTAACCCGAGATAGGATAGCATCTGGTATTGGCACGATCTGAAAATTGACTTCTAAACCACCAAGAGGCAGCAAAGCAGCATCGGTACAATTGTAGTCGAGATCGCCCATTCGATCATTCACCTGGGCATTCACAAGCTTTGAATAGTCAGGAATAGGCTTAAGCTGCGCAGGAATACGATCCTCATCAGTGGTACACATTTCCAAAGGTTCGCCTGTTTCTAAGGTCTCAATATTGTGGACGAGCTGTTTTCCGCTTTGTCTAGAACGAGCCTCGCAGCATTCATATTTATACTCTCTATCTTTCTTTTGATCATCAAAGGTGCTCACCTGACCTGCTAAATACTTTCCATTGGGACAAGAGTACTCTAGGACATTATCAGTGATAGGGTCAGACAGCTCACAGTTGCTTTTGCGGATAGGAACTCCTTGGCCATCAGCAATGAATTGGCAACGATACTGATATATCCGATCCTTGCTTTTCTCCTCTTGATCCCAGGTGCTCTTCTCTCCGACTAAGAAAGAGTCCCCTGGACACCGAAAGTCAACAGCCCCTTTAGGCACATTTTGAATCGGAGATAGATAAGCCCCAATGCTACCACCAATGTACTTCACCTGAGATGGATCTCCATTGGGGACGGGAGGACCTCCTCCGCCTTCACTAGAGTTTGATCCAGACCCTCCACCAGAGCTTGTATCGTCAGAGTCGGTACCAAAGCCTCCACCGCTTGATGAACCATCGCCATCGTCAAAGAGACCATCTCCTCCACCGCCTTGCTCCTCCCCAGTTGTTTGTCCTGGGCCACGAGAATCTTGCTCACTTGGGGCTTCTGATTCTTGCACGCATGCGAACAACGCACAGCTAATAGAAACTAACAATATAGATATTCGGTAGATAGGTATCATGCTTATGCCTCTGCTTAGTCGTAGCCTAATATCGGAAGATTCATCGATCTTGTTAAACAAACTTGGTTTTTACTTTAAATTACAAACAATTAAAGAAAATCACACCCATTTAGACTCAAGCCTAACTAATCTATAATAGTCCTTACCACTAACTTGATTCTGGAGTCTGAAGAATGAAGAATGCAATCTTGCATAATTTAGTCCTGCTTTCTCTCTTCGCACCTTGCGTAAAGGCTGCTGAAATCCCAATAAATATCGGTTTAGGACCTGCTTTCTACCTTATTCCTGAGCAACTCCAAGAAGAAGAGACTCACTATACGGGTTTATCATTGCATATTAAGGCAGTGATTGATAAGGAGGGCACTGGTCCCATACTATTGACTAACTAGTAAGCAATTTAGGTAGTTGATATATTTGGCTATTTGAGGTTTCA
>JABSRF010000512.1 GCA_013215275.1 Oligoflexales bacterium
ATTATGGTTTCGACTATCAATAGATTCAGATACTAGATGAGTTTAGTATGGTGCTACTTTGTGGAAACTTCTGTTCATACCTTCTGTCGCATCACCACCTGTGAGGTCATTAGGAGCTGATACAATCTGATAACTGATGATTTCGCTACCTTTACCAACTGCTAAGTCTTTTAAGAAGGTTTCAAGGCTTAACCAGGCTGCCTGATCAGGGGTGAAAGCTGGCGCGTTCATCCATTCCTTTCTACAACTATTAACAGCTTCTAATAGTGTATTAAGCTGGCCATTTTTGAAGTTACTTCGATTGTAAGCATTTTCCAGGTCATGGCCTGGACGACTCATACCATCATCGGAAGGCTCTTTACGAGCATGGCATATATTGCATGAAAACGAGTTACCATCTGCGTGTGGCTTAGTAAATAGTTCTTCGGAGCTAAACTCAAGCATTGGCTCACTCGAATCGACTTGACCTTCATTTTCTTCGTTTTCGCTGCAAGAGAGCCCTTGAGTGATGATCACAAAAATTAGTAAAAAAAACTTTCGTAACCTCTTGGCGTTTAACATCGTATGCTCCCTTTAATATCTATGCCTGGCTTGTTAAAGGTTGATCTAGGTCTTTTTGTATGAGAATTTCTTCAAATTCAATCATGTCTTTGCCTCCTAAAATTATAGATGATTATTCTTGATTTAAGCAATTAGCTCCGATAAAACTTGCTGCTTAGATTTTTATCGATTTATTAAGAATTTAACGTCCTGGAGAGAGTTTGCAATGAAACTAAATAATCTTATGATTTTGAAGTGCTTAGCATTCCTAATACTGAACCTAAAACCACAATTCACAACAGCAGCTACACAGGGTGATGGGCTTAACGGTGTGTTTGATCTAGAGGTTTTCTTAAGAGAAAACGACCTCGAAAAAATTCTAGATGAGCCAAGAGATTTCAATAACAAATACTTCAAAGTAGACTACTTATACTCAATGCCTCGAAATCACTTTTCTGCCAATAAGAAATTTGCAGACCTTATGTTAGAGCTGTCGCTGTGGTCAGCTGTCATTGAGCATAGCTACGATATTATTTGGGCTGAGGTATGGGATCAGGTAGGTGCTAGAGTAAGCGCTAAGGTTCGAGAACAGGCATGGGCTCAATTGAAGGATCTCATTGAACTAAAAGTTAGGTCACTTGCAGGCCAGCATGTCAGAAACGATATAGGGTATGCTGTGTGGTCAAGTGCCAATGCTTTTATACCTCCACAGATATGGAAGCAGGTTGAGCAGCATACCTACTCCCAGCTTTCCACTTTCAATAACGCTCAAGTCAAATCCCTCGTCGAAAGCATCTTGAGGCAGGATTCTTTTGCGGATGCATACAAGGAAAACAACTTAGAAGAAGAGTTAGAAGGTCCGATTGAGGCAGTCCTTGAGGTTTACCAGATCGCTTCAATCGTGATGAGAAAATCAGAGGGATTTGTTAGGACCCATGAAAGGCTGTCAGCTTATCTAGCGAGGAGAATGCATGATCAGCAACTCGAGCAAATCTTAAATGAGCTCGAAATGCCAACTGAGTTTGGCAAGTCACCTGTTCATAACCAGCTAAGCTTACTGAATCTCTGCACTCAAAAGTACAACAGCACCATGCTGTATTTTTAGAGCCAGGGCCCTAAAACTCATCGCCATCGTAATCCCCATAAACTCCGTTCTCGTCCCAAGCTAGAAAGGCCCCTGCGTAGAACCCATCGACTTCCCCTGAACCAAGATAACCTTCGCCACAAGCACCGGCAATCCCAATAGCACCCCAGTTTTCTGAAGCAGAGGCAATGCCGCCTCCAACGGCGCCACATACAGCAGCATACCCTTCTGTTTCACTATAGAGGACCCCAACGCCTGCGGAGGCCATGAATAATTCATCAGGAAGGTTTTCTTCCTCGAAAGGTATAAATGTATAATCGCCTTGAATGACCTGACCAAATGCTTCCTGCCTTGCTAAGTCTTTCCCTTCTTCGCTGTCACACGCACCATTGGCGCAAGCATCAATGTAATCAACAATGGCCTGCAAAGCTTGTCCTTCTCCAACTTCTGTGATCACATAGTAGGCGATAAAACCCTCTCTGCCGATAGCGACGCCTGCCCATCCACTTGTGATTCCGGTACTAGTCAAGCTAAGCCCCTTTGCTTGAGGTAACGCTTCCTTCATATCAACACATGCTTGTTGTTGGGCTAATCTTAATTCATTTTGAAGGTTTTTGTCTGATCTCTGTCTAAATGAGAGCTGACTCATGTCTGGATCAACAAGGCTTGTGCATGGATCTGTTTCGCTTTGTCTCCACTTGCCTTGCGTCGATCCACGATTCCTGGTGGACAAAAATCCTGCAGATGCTTGCTGGCTATTTGCCGAGTAGGGTAACTCCAAATAAATATTCTACCCACTATTCATGTGTGATCAGAACGCTATCATAGGTGATCGAGATAATAAAACCATAATTAAAAATGGAACTCTCATTAACTGCTTCCCTTTCAAACTCGAAA
>JABSRF010000513.1 GCA_013215275.1 Oligoflexales bacterium
ATTTTTTTCAAGTACAATTTTTCTTTGAATTTTGGACGGCAAGATTAATTTTGCATTTTCTTATTGAATTCAAGTAATTGATATTATTTCATATTTTATTTGGATGAGAGCAAGTTTAGAATTTGTATTTGGTAAAATATTAAATAATCGGGCTGATCAAAGAGACCACTTAGGTCTATGTAATCATAGCATTTCAATTTTTTTCAATGAAAACTTCGCTTTCTTCGTGAACTTGATAGGAAGTTCGCCACTTCTAAGATTTGATTTTTTAAATTGAGGATGGTAAAAACCGTCCTTCAATAGCGGCTAAGACTAATTAGCAATAAACGATATCCGAAAATCCGGTTTTTTCAATTTAACCCCAATTCAAGATAGATAGGAAGCTGTAAAATGAAGCGTCTAATCAAGATATTATGTGTTCTTCTGTTTGCTGAGAACGCTTTATCGGAATCCTCAGAACAACCCTTAATTTCAGCAATTTGTAACCAGAATGTCGATCTTGTATACACGCTTTTAGAAGAAGGTGCTGACCCGAGAGAAAAAAAACCTGATGGAACCAATGCAATTCAGCTTGCTCTATCACAGCCAAACCAGGAAATCCGGAATATGGTCTTAAATCACCAAGACCCTGATAATGGAGAAACTTATTTAATTAGGCAAATTTATGAAGACAACTATAGCGTTGCCAAGGATCTTCTGGCTGCAGGTGCTGAACCATTTATTTGCAAATTTGACGGTTCCAATGCTTTTGATTTCGCTAACTGGAGTGGCGATGGAAGGTACAGACAGCTTTTGGAAACCTACCAGAAAAGAGAAAGTGACTCATGGGCTTTGGTTTGGAGTGATGAATTTGATCTGGAAGAAATTGACCAAAGTAAATGGACTCATGAAGTTGATGGTCTTGGTGGCGGAAACAATGAGCTTCAATACTATACAGATCGACCAGAAAATTCGAAGATAGAAGACAGTAAGCTCGTAATAATTGCTAGAGAAGAAAAATTTGGTCCAAAAGGCCAAGAAAAGAGGTACACCTCTGCTCGATTGAATACAAAATTTAAAGGTGATTGGAAATACGGCCGTTTTGATATTCGTGCTAAACTTCCATACGGCAAAGGAACGTGGCCTGCTATTTGGATGTTACCTTCGAATAATAAGTATGGAAACTGGCCAACAAGCGGTGAAATTGACATTATGGAGGCTGTCAACTTAAATAAAAATGGAAAACACTTGATTTATGCATCAACGCACTTTGGGGGGATGCGACCAAAAAATAAGAGCAAAATTCTAAAGTTCCCAACCAGTAACAGCCTTACCAATGACTATCATACCTATTCAATTGAGTGGGAAGAGTCGGAAATTCGTTGGTATATAGATGGGTACCAGTACGCAAGCCAAAGAGAGTGGAGTACCCCAGGAGGTGATTTCCCAGCACCATTTGATCAGGAGTTTCACTTGCTAATCAATTTAGCTATTGGTGGGAACTTTCCTGGAAGCCCAAACTCCGAAACCCAGTTCCCACAGGAACTAAAAATTGATTACGTTAGGGTTTATCAACGACCATAATGGCTTGTTTGGAATGTCCCAGTAATACTCAAGAATTATTTTATTAACCAAGCTTTTATGTAATTGAAACACAAGCACATGTTTCGATTAAGGTTCCATCCAATTAGTTCTATGTACAGTTTAATTCATTTCCATTTCTCAGCAACCGGAGTTCCCTTTCTAGATTCTGAAGTTTGCTCAGGTACTGTTCAGTTGGGCTAGCTATAATCAGTTCCAACTAGATCTAGTACCAGTTGAGGAATCATATATGAGAGCAGATGCTGAAATTATAGTACTTAAAAAACCAACTATTGCAGCACCTTTGCTTGTAGACTTTAAAGCACCGAATTTTCTTGGGCTTTGGATTTGCAACTTATCAGCTGGTTTAAAATTTATGGATTTACTATGCCACCCAATTTCAGACTTATGAATTTTATCTGCATACGGAGGCAGTTGATCTGCAGTAGAATATGCTCCTCTGAAATTTTCATCTTGATAATAATCCAAATGCGATAGATCAACTCCCTTATTGCTTAAAATGAATGCAAGTGAGTGCAAGCTTGACTTATGAGGCTTGTAGTGCCCTGACAAGTTATCAAAATGATAAATTTTGCCATCTCTAACTTCCAAATGTCCACCTGCTATCACTTTAGCTTTTTCACCATCAATCATCTCTGCGCTAAAACGGTGGGGATGTTGTGAGTTTGCATAGGCTCCCAAGAAAGAAGCATGATTGATAGCCTGATTAGGTCCAGTGAAAACAAAATCACTATTAATCCAGTTTAGATCCTTCACATATATTTATAGTGGACCCCGTTTTTAGGACCATTTGATAAGTAAAACTCCTAAATGTGACATGCTGAATTTACATAAGGAGAAAAAGGCATGGTTTATAGTGGACCCCGTTTTTAGGACCATTTAATAAGTAAAACTCCTAAATGTAACATGCTGAATTTACATAAGGAGAA
>JABSRF010000514.1 GCA_013215275.1 Oligoflexales bacterium
CATCCGTTTCTACCAAAATATAGCGTTCTGATCACACATGAATAGTGGGTAGAATATTTATTTGGAGTTACCTAAATTTAATTTTTTTCAATAAATTCAATCTTATATATTCCGATACCCCACCCGTGAAGCTTTGGTCTAAATTATGTTTTTCTTCATAAATATGAAGACCAAGGCATAGTTATGTGCCTTCTTTGGAGAGGTGAAGGCTTATTTTAGCAAACTGCGTGCAAATACATTTGCCAGAATTGGAATGGTAGGCTTGAAGGAAAAAAGAACATTCAGAACGAGTCTTTATCTTTTTCGTGCTGTTCGTGGTTGCAATTCCAACGATCTCCCTGTCGATATTTTTCGTCAAATGGATTTATGATGATACCACCAATGCTGCCATGACTGAGTTGGAGTATCAAGTGACGACGGTCAGTGAAAATACTGCTCGTGATATTAGGCAAATTATTTCTCGACTTAGCAATTTAAGCAACAATGCAGATGTGCTTGAAGGTCTTGTAAAATCTCCCATAGGCTTAAGGAATACAGCAAGCTTTCAAGCCATTGAATATGTCAAACAGACAGTTAAGAAACACCAATTGCTAGCAGCATCATACCTCATTGACACAGACCTTGAGTTAGTTGGAGGATTTCCAGAGACGATAGAAGAAATACCAAAAGGTGTGATTAGTAGGTTAAGTGCTGTGAGGAGATGGTACGAAGGTGAAAGGCAAAAAAACTACGTTGAAATATTCAAAATACATGACAAGGATCTGTTCGATAAAGTCCATAAAATAACAAATCAGGAGATGGCCAACTCATCTTTGAATGCGGAAAAAGTAGAGCGTGGCCTGGGGATTATGGTTGGAATCTATGATTACGACAATGAAGAGTATCGAGGGACTTTATTTGCTGTCGTTCCCTTTGAAAATATCTTGGGCTTAGCTTCCCAGCAGATTAAAAATCCAGCTTATTTAACCATAGCAAGTGAAGGTTTCACGATTGGTAGCAGGCACGTTGATGATCACGGAGATACCATTACGATGATGTCAAAGCTTAATATTGAGAATCCTATCTCAAATAACGATCTGAATATTCAAATATCGATTTTCGAGCCCTATGAAAATCGTTTTGAAAGCGCAAACCATCTGCTTAAGGTTTTGATTGTAACCATTGCGACAATGATTTTATTTACTGTGGGATTGACTTATTATTTTACCATCAAAATTAGTATGCCCCTTGCAAAACTTAATGACATTGTAGCTGACTTTACTTTAGGGAAATACGATACCGTTACGGAAAATATGGCTTTCAAAGAATTTAGGAGGTTTTTGAATACCTTGAACAGCATGGGGAAAAGTATCAAGAATAAAATTCATAAACTCGAAACCTTGAGCGAAACAAGTCAAAAAATTTCTGGGATCACTGATAAAAATGTCGTTGTCAAAGAAGTTTTACAGGTTGCAATGAATCGACTGTCAGCGCATTCAGCTACGGTCGTGCTTAAGAACAAGAAAATGGATGCACATCAAACTTTAGTCTCCATAAATGGAAATGAAAAAGTCACAAATGCAGCTTTGGATTCTGATATTTATCGTGAAATAGTGGAAAATTGTCTTGAAGTCCGTGAGGATCGCTTCGAGTATCTGTGTTTGCCAACAAATATCAACCTAGTACTCATTATTAAAACCTTCGGTGATTCAGAGCTTGGAGTGTATTCTTTTGTGTTTTTTGGAGAAGCTACTAAGATTAACTATAGTACCGATGGCAAATCTTTTTTGTCAACCTTGTCACGGATGACAGTAGCGCGCTTAAAGCATATACATATGCTTGAACTCATTGAAGAGCAAAACCTTACTTTAGAGAAAAATGTAGCGCTAAGAACTGAAGAGCTTGCCACTCGTAATCGGGAGATGCAGTCTATCCTTGCTAATATGAAACAAGGAATCTTTACGATTGATGAAGATAAGATTATCCAACCAGAATACTCTCTATACCTAGAGGATATTTTTGGTAGAACTGACTTTGCTGGTAGAAATGCAATCAATATTTTGTTCGGGAAAAGCCATTGTGCAGATGATCTAGTCGAGCAGGTGAATGAAGTGATCAATGTCAGTATTGGGGAGTATGGATTTTGTTTCGAGCTGAATTGCCATCTGTTAGTTTATGATATTATCATCGAATTAGAGCCTGGGAAACTTAAGTACCTTGAGCTGGATTGGGAAAAGATTGAGAATGAATCGGGCATTATAGAAAAGGTGCTGGTCGTCGTTAAGGATGTTACCAAACTTAAAGCACTAGAAGAAAAATCCTCAAAATCTACAGAGCAGCTTGATGTGTTTAACCGTATCATTGAGATCGGAATAGATAGGTTTGAAGGGATGGTTCTTGAATTGGAAAACCTGCTATCGAGAGCTGATGAGGTTTTCCATCAGAATCTAGATCAGAAGTTTCCACAAAGTAGCACCATACTAAACTCATCTAGTATCTGAATCTATTGATAGTCGAAACCATAATA
>JABSRF010000515.1 GCA_013215275.1 Oligoflexales bacterium
TATCACAGGTTATCTAAAGTCGCCCTGCGAAGCGATGAAAATTTTTCTTCTGCACTTAATCTAGCAATCCGCCCATTGCTTGGAGAGCCTCAACTATGTCTGATGATGGAAGCATTGCTGCATTCCATGTTGCCACATAGTTGAGGGAGTCATGGGTTCCATGATCTTTAGAATAGTTAAGCGCTTCTTTTGTTCCTCTGATGGCCAACGGAGGGTGCGTTGCAATGAGGCTTGCAACTTTCAAAGCTTCGGCCTGCATGGCACTCTGCTCAGCAAAAACCTGATTGATAAAGCCTTTTTGCAAGGCTTCCTGGGCAGGGATGTTTCTACAGGTGTAGGCCCACTCTCTCGTGACCCCTTGGCCAACAATCGGGGGGAGGCGTTGCAGGCTTCCTAGGTCAGCAGTGATCCCTAGGGCAGCTTCCTTGACAGAGTAGAAACTATCCTCTGTTGCATACCTAAAGTCACAAGCAGCGATTAAATCAACGCCTCCCCCAATGCAGGCTCCTTGGATGGTCGCTATGACGGGCTTAGAGCATTGCTCGATTGAGTTTACCGATTCCTGCAATTTCAGAATCTTGGTTCTCAGCATTTCCTTTGCTCTGCCCCCACACTCTGATTTTAAGCTTAAGAGATCTTGTAGCATGCTCAGTTCTATCCCTGAGCAAAAGTTTTTCCCCTCGGCATCTAAAATGATTGCCCTCACCTGTTTGTTCTCAGATAGGTGGGTAAATAAGTCTCTCAGCTCATCCCACATCAAAGCATTGATCGCATTCGCTTTTTCTGGACGAGCGAGGCTCACTTTAGCAAGCCCTTCCTCATACTGTACTTTTAGGGTTTTTGGCTCCAATTTGCTTCCTCCTTATGACTGACCATAACTTCTTGGTGCTCAAGAAGACACATTAGAAACACGCACTAGAGATGAGCATTATATATTTGGATACGATATTCTGTCTAACTAATTTACATACAGTCATAATATGACATGAGTGGGAGTGTAATATTTTGATAATTATCCTTATAAATTTGTAGTTAATACTGCTTTGAATGTTGGGCATTTTTTTGCAACGTGATTTCGTAGCTACTTTACTTGAACAAGAGTCAGATCAAAAGAGGATCACACACATGAAGGCATTTGTATTACTACTCCTAAGTTTCAACCTATTGTCTTGTGCAAAAACTGGGTTTTTTAGCGAAGAGAAGAAGGAAAAGGTACCTTCAGAGCCGTCATCCGAAACCACCGGAGATGTGGTTGATACAGGGGATGATGGTCAGGGAGTCGATGGAGCGGGAGTCGATGATGGAGCAGGTGCAGATGACGGAGCCGGCGCAGATGACGGAGCGGGAGCAGATGATGGAGCGGGAGCAGATGACGGAGCCGGCGCAGATGACGGAGCGGGAGCAGATGATGGAGCGGGAGCAGATGATGGTTCTGATGGAGGGCATCAGTGTGAGTCTGAGCAGGAGGTCATTGACTTATGCGCAAATGCAGAAACCTTGACCTTAGAGCAAACCCTTAATTACGAGGAACGGATAGAGTGTAGTTTTGCTCAAGGGAGCCAGTTAGCATTGACCACCCATCATGATGATTCATGCGATTACTCTGGGGAAGGAAACCTGTGCGCTAAAAACTCTTATTTACAAGCCCAGGAGATTCAAAGCCAATCTATGAGCTTACCTGAAAATGCTGTGCTTTGTGGCCTTGAAATTGAGTCAAATTCACAAGAAATACAATATGATGATTTCTTGATATTTACCCTCGATCATTATCTCTTAATGCTTAGCAACGACAAGCTGTTAAAAAAGATGCCAAAAGACGATGGTTTATATATCTGGGACTTTGAGAAAATTAAAGGAAGAAAGTATGATTTTGATGGTGACCGACACTGCTTAGGTGACAAATCTAACTGTGTTCTTCCAGGTCATGATGAGCCGGGTCCAGTAAATTTTTCAGTTGATACAGAATCATTGGCCAAAATAGCGCTTCAAATGCAGGGAAAGGAAAGCTATCGCTTCGACGTAATCGCTACTGGAGATAATGATAAAGGAGACTGTTGGCATACTGACCTCAATTTGAAGGTCAAGATCAAGTATGTTGTTAAACCCTAGTTATGTAGTCATCACCACGCGATATTTGCAAGGCAAAATGTCGTGGTAAGGTGATCTCAATGGTGAAACACATTACAGACAATAAAACGAAGATTAGGTTCGCCTTGACAAAGATAACGATAAGGATATCTTAAAAAGAAAGCGTGATAACAGGGGGATGTATGGATATTGCTGGTGAATTTGAATCATCTCACTTGGACATCCGCTCTATCCTTCATCAAAGAGGCAAGGTGGTCACGTCGATTGGAGACCCTACCCAAACTTTTTTAAGGCACTGGAAAAAAAAGTCAGCTCCAAAATTTGACCTCTACGATTACTTTAGGTAACTCCAAATAAATATTCTACCCACTATTCATGTGTGATCAGAACGCTATATTTTGGTAGAAACGGAT
>JABSRF010000516.1 GCA_013215275.1 Oligoflexales bacterium
ACCGTCAACACTGGAAGTCTTAGATAGTGCGTAACCTGCTGTAATATTGAAACTAAAATATCGGTCACTTATGATTGTATTCTTTCTCGATTGCGGTAAGAGCCCCAGGGCAAGAAGCTAAAATCTTCAAGACTAGAAACGATTTAAAAGATGGGACTTCTCTTCCCTTTTTAAGCCTAGAGATTTGTTCTTGGGACATGCCAATTTTGTCGGCTAGCTCTTTCTGGCGAATACCACGTTCAGCCAAAATCTTGCTGAGGTATTTATTCCACTGATCTTGTATCGACGCCTTGATAGCTTCATCCAGCTTCTGAGAGTCTTTATGTTTTCTTTGGAAGAAGTGCTCTCCACAGCTGTTGCACTGCACTAGCTCCACCCCCTGAGATTTGGTAATGAGAACGCCAGTTTTATAGTCTTTAAATTTGAAGTTTTGCCCTAGGATCGAGTTTAGACTTATATCAGTACTGCCACATGTCCCACATGAGTCCCTTATTGTTCTTTTAGACATTAGCAGCTCCTTTCAATACGTCCCCTGACTTCGTGATCAGGTCGTATTTTGGAGGATGAAATGAAACTCTGATAGGGGAAACCTAGCCTTAGCCATCGCTTGAGTTTTCCTCCTAGCTGGCTAATAGGTATTATCGGCTAGTTTGCCAGAAAATTGATTTGAAATCAATTTGGACTATTAGCTGCTAATATTATTTGATTTATCAACTCCCCATTCGAATTAGCCAGTCGACATAACTTTAAATCGAATGACTACTTTCATACCAAGGGAGATGGTTTGATCTCATAATATCGGGTCGCTACGTGCGAATTCAAGTACGTTGCAAATATTCCCTTTTTAAGTCGAAGGTATAACTGTTACACTAAAGATATTTGGCCGGAGGTACGATGAGAGTACTGTGGGACGAGAAAAAGAGCAAAGTTCTCAAAGAAAACCCTAAACGTCGTACTAGTTTTGAAGAGGCTAAGGTCATCTTACAAGACGAAAACCGAGATATTGGTGGTGGGCTGAAAAGCTATGATCCCGAACAGCATTATGCTATCTGTTTTGCCTCAAATGGATCTCTGACCACGTTAGTCTATGAGTTTAGGCATGACAAGCATGGACCTTATATTTGGTTGGTGACCCTATGGAAGACAACGAAAGAAGAAAAGAGGCAGGTGGAAAGGAAATGAAAAATAAGAATAGACCTACAGCCGAAGAAATCGCTGAAATGGCAGACCGGGGGGAGGACATTACTCCCCACATAGACAAGCCGATAAAAGGCTATGCGGCTAAGCAACGGGAGAAGAATATCCAGCGGACCAATATTGATTTTGGCTTGGAAATGGTTGACCAACTAGATGCCATCGCTAAAAAGCTAAATATCAGCAGGCAGGCTGTCGTCAAGATGGCTCTACAAGATTACCTTACACGTTACTACACAGGCGAAGCTGCCTTGAAAGAATCAGTGCAGCAGAAGTAGTTTCTTCACTAATGCTGAATCCAAAACAAGTTTACCTATACTGGACGTCCTTTGGCATTAGCTTAGACTTCATATACTTTTCCTGTCTTGAGAGCTCAAGATTCAGACTCGAGGCACAATATCCAATATTCACGTATTGTTATACTTGCTCTTACAATTATATATGATTTTATATATATTTTTTTATATATTACCCGATACAGCTAAAGACTGAGTTCATGAAGCATCTTGGAGAGTTTTAATGGAAAATTCAGCAACTACTGATGTTTGGAAGTTTCTTGGCATCGATGCAAAAAAATCGTCAGAATACAGACTAAGGATAATGGTTTTTGAAAAGCTAAAGGAATCCATCGACTCTCAAAACATATCAGCAAGACAGCTGGAGAAAATCCTTGATGAGAGGCAGCATAGAGTTAGTGACCTTCTAAACGGCAAGCTAGAAAAGTTCTCTTCAGATAAGCTTTATAGCTATCTGACAACTTTAAATCCTAATCAAGAATACAAATTGGTGGTTGCTTGACAAAATAGAAATCAAAACATCACATGCTCAAAGCAACCCACCAGCTGCTGGTTAGCCACACCACCAAGATTGAGACTCAAGCGCCGTTCAATGATACGAAGCCACTTCAACCGTCCGCTCTGCAATTTTTTTCATAGTCGGAATTGCCGATGCTGGAACATCTTTTTCTAGTGCACTTATTGAATTGACAAGTGTTTGTGGTGAGGGAAGTTCTATCTCAGGACAATGAAAAGACAGTATGCTTGCAATTCTGAAATTTTCTATCCACGTAAGCCTTTCTTTTTCAGAAAGGTTAGTAAATATTTTTTTAATTTTGGCTGATTTTGAACCCTTACCTAAAGCTGCTCTTTCCATGCATTCATGGGAATAAAACCATGATTCTGGTACCACGTCTTTTTTATCTAAGCTTAGTTCTTCATTGGGCATTAGGTAACTCCAAATAAATATTCTACCCACTATTCATGTGTGATCAGAACGCTATATTTTGGTAGAAACGGATG
>JABSRF010000517.1 GCA_013215275.1 Oligoflexales bacterium
TATTATGGTTTCGACTATCAATAGATTCAGATACTAGATGAGTTTAGTATGGTGCTACTTTGTGGAAACTTCTGATTTATTATCATTTTCTTCTTTGAAGTTTGTAATAAAGAAAATATTCCTTTTATCATAAACCCAAACAACAACTTAAATGCTTGTGAGTTTTGTGAGGGTGTATTCTAGTTGATCTGAGCCTTGTTTATCCTTTAGATTTATGAATAAGCTTCCGATAGAAGCAGCAAGTTATTTCATAGATCATAGAGGACGAACATGAGTTTTATGGCCCTTGCTAATACCTATGCACCTTTTCTATCACTGATTGTCATTGGCTATTGCTTGGCCCACTGGGTCAATTTAAGTTCGAACAACTTAACACCTCTTATTCGTTATGTTTTTCTTCCAGTTATTATCTACAGTTCTGTTTCAGGGCGTATTGCAGTTAAAACACTTGCTTTGTTAATTCTTTCTGGGGCTTCCGTTACAGCTATGAGTAAGTTCATATTTGAAAAAGTGAATGCAAAGACTAATGTAAGGGTCTCGGTATCTGCATCCTTTCCGAATGTTGCTTACTTTACCTTTCCCCTCTTAGCTATGGTTTATGGATCAAAGGGGTTTGCGACTGCCAGCTCTTTTCTGCTTGGTTCAATATTAGCTTTCGAAGGTATGAATGGTTCCAGCATTGATTGGAAGAAGTTTGTCAAAGAACCCATCATTTTTGCTGCGATTTTAGGGATCGTGGTGGCCTTCACTGGGTATAAGGTTCCTGTCTTAGGAAAGGTTATTAGCCCAATTTACAAAGCTTCTTTTTCCGTGATCTTAATCTACTTAGGGACCTTATTACATCCCCTTAATAATTTAAACTTTGGTGAGGCCTTCGCATCCGTCGTGTTGAGGGTGGCCTCAGGCTTTGCTGCCGCCTTACTTCTGATAAAACTGTTCGCCTTTAATGGTTTGATCGCTAAGACCATCATGCTGTGTGCTCTGTCTCCCCCCGGGACTCCCATGGGAAGCTCGAGCCGGGGGGATGATGCAGAAAAACTAGGCGTAATCGTATGCTTCATTTTTGTGATATTAATGAATCATTTCCGCTGGACGCCATGGAGCATTCGGTTTTAAAGCCTTTTAAGTCCTGCATTAATCAAAAATACCTACATTTTGTACTATGGAATGACTCCATTAAAATTATCTCCTTGAGTTAGCTTCCCATTTTGTTGATAATTGAACAATTACAAGTAAAATAATGGTAAATAATCAGGGCAGCTGATATGTTGGTGCCGAAAAAAAGTATATGTTTTCTAGCTATTTTCTTGCTTTTTATCTTTACCTCATCTGTTTTTGGAAGAGATTTGGGAGGTTGTTTTACTTCGATAAAAAAAAGCTGTGAGACAGAGTTTAATAAGCAAATAAGTTCGAGTTTTCTCGTTAAGCAAGCCTCATTAGACTCTCGGGAGGCTTGTAGTCATTGCATGATTCATCTCCACCATCAGCTTGAAGGTGAAATTTTACCAGCGCTTTCAGGTTTAGAGTCTATCAATGCTAGGCTTGGAATTTCGACGTCTGCAGATGATCTGACTCCCTTGCTCTTACGGTTGCAAGATTTATTGAGGGAAAGTGTTAGGACACTTAGAACGCCTAATAGGAACGCCTTAAATCTATTAAAGGGAAGGTGGCTCATTACCGAGCGTGCTTACAAATGGCCAGCTAAAATGTTGGAGTATGTGCAGCTTCTTAAGCTACTTCTAAGTGACCGTCTTGGTAAAGAGGCTCAAGTAGATCAAATCATAGAAAGAATCTTAGGGATCAAACAGGGGCTTAATACTCTTCTGGAGTGCCTTCACCCGGCACGTCATTTAAAAGATTCGCAGAACCTCAGGCGACTAAGTCACGGAGATGGTGTAAGCATTGTGGTTTTTGATTTATTTGAGCCAGGTTTGCTAGAGTTGCAACGTAAGCAATACCCAAAGGCTACGATTAAAAGGCTAAAATCCTTTGGTACGCCTGTTGCCATGAATCATGGGAATAGCGAGATTGATGTTATCTTAACATTAGCACCGCAGGTAACGATTATTCCCATTGCTGCGTCAAGCACAGGCACCTTGAAAGCCTTAAGGCACATCGATACGGCTGAATCTTTTCAAGTGCTAAATATCAGTAGGCCCTTTATGGGAAGTGATGGAAGGATTGATGAGGCTTTCTCAGAGCTTTTGGTCAAAATCGGGCAAAGAGCCTTGATTAGTAAATCAATGGGAAATTCGGGAACAGACCTAGAGGGAAACCTTTCCCAAAGGAGGCAAGCCTTAGGCTTAGGTCACCTTGGAGATCTTTCAGCTTACGATACTAGCTTGATCCGTGATTTTGTTTCAACCTGGAGCTTGACCTCAAAATTTTTTTTTACCATCAATGCAGATATCATAGGTGATCGAGATAATAAAACCATAATTAAAAATGGAACTCTCATTAACTGCTTCCCTTTCAAACTCGA
>JABSRF010000518.1 GCA_013215275.1 Oligoflexales bacterium
TTTTTTTCAAGTACAATTTTTCTTTGAATTTTGGACGGCAAGATTAATTTTGCATTTTCTTATTGAATTCAAGTTACATATAAAGCCTTCTCCAAGCCTCATCTTCTTCCTTGGTCTTGTCCAAGGTATCGTCTTCGTCCATGACCTGGATGATATCTTCTTTCGTGATGATTCCTTGATCAAATTCCGTCTCCATATTTCCTCCAGCCATCGCATAGGCCTTTCTCAGGAGCGCCTTCCTAGCTGCTTTCTGAACAATGTGTGTGATCTTTCTGGCACTTAGACCATTCATAAGCTCTACCGCAATGTATTCACGTTCTTCAGGGCTGATGGACACCTTTTCAGAATGAACTCGGTTAAGGTAATGATTCAAGATCGCTAGTCTTGTGGTAGCATCAGGATTAGGCATTTCGATGGTATAAAAGAACCTACCACGAACATTTTCTGGAATGTCTTCCAGGTTATTGGTCGCACCAATTAGGATAATATTTCTTAGAAAATTTCGTTGCTCTAGGTCTGAGCCTTCTCCAAAGTACTCAAGAAATACTGCCGATATCTTATTGTTAATATCACTGACATTACTGCCTTCTCCCCCTCTATTGGTAAGTAAGGAGTCTATCTCATCGATGAATAGAACGATCTTTTCTCCAGTCTCATTAATATAGTTTTTGAGCCTGCTAAAAACTTCGGCCAAACGGTTTTCGGACTCGCCAATATATTTACTAACAATGATACTTGGAATCAGCTTAAAAAACCGATAACCACTATCAGCTGAAATCGCATTCGCTAAGGTTGTCTTACCAGACCCTGTAGGACCATAAAATAATATCGTCTGCTTATGATCTGGATCATAGAGGTGAACAATTCTCTCGTCAAGCTTGAGCACAGCCATGAGGTCCTTGATTTCCTGAGGGACGCCACCCACATAAATATCACCGAATGATTTTGCTCTGGATTTAACTTCCTGAAGGAATTCAATCTTTGACGGATCATCTTCATGGGTGATTTCATGTTCCTGCTCTTCTGTTTCTCCATCCAATTTAAGAAGATCTGCTGCCACGTGCTCCCTGATCACAGGGTCCACGAATGGGCTTTCAATTAGAATCTCTAAAAGTCGTGAATCCTTGTAATATTGAGCATAATCCAGGGTGTTCATCAAATGGAGTTTGTTATCGAGATAAATTGGATAAACCTTTGTAGGGTCAGCCCCCATGCCAATGAGAAACTTAGCCATGTAATAGTTGCAATCTTCTGAAGCAAGTAAAAGCGAACTTTCATTGTGAACGTTTAGCTGATCTAAGTTGGCATTAAAATTTTTGAGGGCAGCAACCATTCCCGAGTTGTTTCTTAGCACAGCTTTGTGAATCGGAAAATCCCCATCAGAGCATGCTAAATTTGGATCCAAACCTAAGTCTAGCATCCTCTCTAGGGACATTTTGTCGTTTTCCAGAATTGCAAGGCATAGATACTTTGACTGATTTTTTAAATCAGGGCTTAAATCTAAAATTGCTGAACTAAGGTTAAAAAGCTGATGGTCAAGTGAAAATTGCAGCAAGTTTCTACTTTTCTTTGGGCCTTCAAGTTTTAACTGATACCTATCTTCATGCTCCCAGTCTAATCCTTGGGCAATTAGCTCCACTAGAAACTCTTCAAGCTTATCAACTCCGTCGTAATTTTGAGGGCTCGTTCTTGACATTAGATAGTAAACAAATAAATGGTCACCGTTATCTTTATGGTTTATGTCACACCCATCAACAACCAGGCTCTGCATGACCCTAAGCGAGTGGTTTTGCGATGCCAAAGTCAAGGGGCTTTGATTAAATTGGTTGTTGCGACCAAAACCTCCTATCTCAATCAGTTTTTTAATGGTCTCTTCCTGGTTTAGGTTAAGGGCAAGCGTTAAAAAAGACTCTCCCTCCTCAGGATGAAGGAATTGAGGATCAATTGAGAGCAAATTATCAGAATCAAGAAATGGAATAACCTCGTCTGTGAGTTCCTGTTTGATCATGTCATAGAGATATAGATTTGGGTCGTTTTCAGTTGCATTGGAATTTTGTGTGTAAACCAAATGAAAAAGTAGGACAGCCCACACAAAACCACATCTTACGACATTTTTGGTCATAAAGAACTCCTTAAACTGATAAATCCAATAGAGATGTCTCGGTCTTTCGGGATTTTAGATCATGGGTGTGCATAATTCAATTTTATTGTAAAAAATTTCTATAGATAGCTTAACGAATCTGATATTTTTATAATTTAGTATGGATTATTGCAAAAAATTAGATGAATTCTCCTATAAATCAACATCAATTTTTCATACTGAAGACCAGCAAAATGACTATGTATATTAATGAATTGCGAAATTTTCATAAATACTTTGAGCAAATCACCGATCGTGTTGCTAAAGGCGGATTGCTAGATTAAGTGCAGAAGAAAAATTTTCATCGCTTCGCAGGGCGACTTTAGATAACCTGTGATA
>JABSRF010000519.1 GCA_013215275.1 Oligoflexales bacterium
CATCCGTTTCTACCAAAATATAGCGTTCTGATCACACATGAATAGTGGGTAGAATATTTATTTGGAGTTACCTTATTGCCTGATTTTGATGCCTTGACTCCAGTGAACCTTCAAGGGAATCCGAAGCTTATTGAGACAGCTGGACTTGAGGATTATGAAAATCAAGATTATTTTGGCCTGTTGCAGGAGGGTTATTTCTTTGCTGATTCAAGTAGTCCGTATACCTTTAAGCTCACTTCAGATGATGGGAGCAAGCTGCTACTTGATGACGCTGTTGTCATCGATAATGATGGGCTGCATTCCCCGAGGCCAATGCTTTCGCAGGAGGTCTTTCTGACTCAGGGCTTTCACAAACTGAGCATAGAATATTTTAATAAAAGAGGTGGCAGTCACCTGACTTTAGATTATAAGAAGGGTAATGGCAGCTATCGCCCTGTTCCAACTGAGAATCTATTTTATCAAAAAACTGCCGATCTAGATCCCGATACTCCAGAGAATCCCGATCCAGAAAACCCGGAAGAGCCAGAGCTACCGGATGGGATTAACCAAGGCTTTGTCCTGCCAGTTGAAGTGCTTGGAGATGAAGGCAAGCTCGCTAGAAGAACCATTAATTTGAGTTCATCTCTTGTCGCAAATACAGAGTCCCTATGGTTATTGGTAAATAACCTTGGCTATCAGGATAAAGCGTCGGTCAAAATTAATGATGGACCATGGGTTTCCCTTAACCATCAAACGGTCGAGATAGAGAGACAAGAACTCGCTCGAGGCGGGATGACCCATGGAGGTTATAATACGATACGCATTAAGCTTCCCGTCAGAAACTGGCTTAAATCCGGGCAAAATCGATTAAATTTCAGATTTAATTATTCGGATGGTTTGTCCATTGGGTATCGGGTTGTTGATGTAAACTTTTTGGATAGAAATGGTCGGACTCTATTCGACAATTCACAGCTGACGAAGGAAGACCCATCTACCTGGGAGGGGCCTTACACCGACCCAGCTAGGATTGCTGAGGGAAAAAGGCTTTGGTATAACGCTAACTTAATTAGTAATTACCTCAGTACAGATGGGAAGTGGTATCAGCATGGGCTTTCATCAGGGCAAGCAATTAATGCTAAGTGTGCTGACTGTCACACCCAAGATGGCCGTGATTTGGAGTATTTTGCTTATTCAAATCTTTCGATTATAGAGCGCTCTAAGTTCCATGGCTTAAACGAAGAGGAAGGGAAGTTGATCGCATCGTATATCAGGTCTCTCTCCTCAGAGCATGAGGAGGTGGAGCGTTATGGAAAGCCTTGGAACCCACCCTACCAACCAGGTCCTGCCATTGGGGAGCTTTCTGTAGGAGAGTGGGCAGCTGGTGCAGGATTGGAGGCTGTATTAGATGATGACCGGGATATGCTCCAAGGAATGTTTGGAAAAACATCTGGCTTCACCCAAGAGGATGTTGAGGAATACTTCGACTCTGACAAGATGTGGGATACCTCTCAGCAAGCGATTTCTTTTCAGCTGCCAGATTGGAAGCATTGGCTGCCTATCATTCATCCGAAGGATGCATTTAGTCGCTCTAACTACTATTTAGGACAAAATAAGAGATACGATCCAGAAAAAGCTTACCAGGAAGTGAGAGACTACCTCGCTGCTCAAAAGGGTAATTACTCAGCTAGGGGCTTGTTTCGTGAGCTTTATGATTTTTGGCGAAGCTACAGGCTATTTTTAACCCAAGGAAGTAATGATGCAGAGCATTGGAGAACAGATGATGGAGACCCATTTACAAAAGGCCTTAAAAACGGGGTGGATAAAGAGTTAGCTGCGACTAGTTTGGCAAGGCATTTAGCAGTCAAGTACCTCGAATTACATCAAGAATTTCAGCTTGAAAATTTGGGGCCTGAGCTTATCGACGCATCAGAGCAGCCAAGAGAGCGTCAATGGTTTGGAAGGCAGTATAATGTTTTCGAGGTTCCAGCTCATTTCACGGCTTGTTATAAAACTGGGCGTGCACGTTGTCGCAATTTTGAGGGGCAAGATGCTAGCACTGGCAACTTTGAATCCACTGCTTGGTATCATTTGCAGCAGGTTATTAACCCAGGTATTGCGACGTCCCGTGATGTGGTGCCGGTTGACTACAACTATATGCCAACCCTAATCTTGAGAGCTAGTGCGACCTCTGGGATTTTTGAGCCGTTGCGTTTTTATTTCTCATCCAATGTGATGTACCAAACACGCACAAGGAGTCAAATTTTTACTCCTAACGAATCACAGGGTTTCAACATGAGGACCATGGGCCCTTGGTTGTTTTATGGGAGCGATAATCGGAATAGCTTCCAGGGGACAGACGAGGGAGAGATGCCCGAACTTTTGAATGAAATCGAGCCAGAACTAGGTGTGATGGTTATTAATCAGAAGTTTCCATCAAAAAATGTCGTTTAGGTTATGATGATCCTTGTAATATGGGACTTTTTAGTACCCTTC